>JAENIX010000192.1 GCA_016844415.1 Actinomycetota bacterium
GAAGGACACAAGACATGAAACGATACATCTGCGCGAACTGCGGCTACGTCTACGACCCGCAAGCAGGCGACCCGATGAGCGGCATCCCGCCGGGGACGGCGTTCGACGATCTGCCGGAAGCGTGGGTCTGCCCCATGTGCTACGCCGCCAAGTCCCAGTTCGACGAGCTGGACTGAACCGATGCGGAACATCATCGAACGGATGAAAGAGACGCCACTCCTCTTCGACGGGGCGATGGGGACGATGATCTACGAGCGCGGCGTGTTCATCAACGCGTCCTACGACGAGCTCTGCCTCTCCAACCCGAAGCTCATCTCCCAGATCCACAGGGAGTACGTGGAGGCCGGGGCCGACGTGATCGAGACCAACACGTTCGGGGCGAATCGCATCATGCTCCGCCCGTACGGGCTGGCGGAGAAAGCGGAGGCGATCAACCGCCAGGCGGCGGTCCGCCTTGCGCGCGAGGCGGCCGGAGACCAGGTCTTGGTGGCCGCAGCAGTGGGCCCCTGCATCCGCCCGGACCAGATCCTGCCGGAAGGGCACATCGCCGAGGTGGAGACGGCGTTCGCCGAGCAGATCGGCGCCCTCGCTTCGGAAGGGGTGGACCTGGTCGTCCTCGAAACGTTCACAAACCTCAAGGAACTCCAGCTGGCCGCCAGGACCGCAAAACGGCTCGGCCTGCCGGTGCTTGCGTCGTTCGTCCTGAACGAGCGGGGGGAAACGGCCGTGGGGACCAGCGCCGAGATGATGACCCAGGCGCTGTCCGCGGACGACAACGTCGACGCCGTCGGGATCAACTGCGGCATAGGCCCTGCCGGGGTATTCGACGCGCTGCAAAACGTCCTGCCCCGCACGAAAAAACCGTTCGTCGTGATGCCGAACGCGGGACTGCCCCGGGACATCGCGGGCCGGATGATCTACCTCACCAGCCCCGAATACTTCACCGAGTACGCCAGGAAGTTCATTGAGATGGGCGTGCGCGGCGTCGGCGGGTGCTGCGGAACCACGCCTGCGCACATCCGGATGGCCGCCCGCGCCGTGAAGTCGATGAGCGGGGTGAAAAAACACGTCAAGGTCAGGCCCCTCGCCCGCCAGGAATCCCTCGTCCACGTCGTTCCCACGGAGAACAAGTCGCGGCTTGCCCGCAAGATCGCGGCGGGAGAGAAGGTCTCCTCCGTGGAGATCGTCCCACCCCGCTCCTGGGACATGACGGATATGCTTGCGAAGGTCCGCCGGTGCGCGGAAGCCGGGGTGGACGCGATCAACATCCCCGACGGCCCGCGGGCGAGCGCCAGGATCTCCCCGATGATCGCCGCGCTCACCATCCGCCGGGAGGTCGGCATCGAGCCGATCCTGCACTACTGCTGCCGCGACCGGAACCTGATCGGCATGCAGTCGGACCTGCTGGGCGGATTCGCGGCGGGCCTTGCGAACTTCCTCATCATAACGGGCGATCCCCCTAAGGTGGGAGAATACCCCGACGTCACCGGGGTCTTCGACGTCGACGCGATCGGCCTCACGCAGGTGGTGACCAATCTGAACAGGGGCTTCGACATCGGGGGGAACCCGATCTCGCCTCCCACCGGCATATATATCGGGGTCGGCGCGAACCCGTGCGCGGTGGATCTCGAGCGTGAGCTCGAGCGCTACTTCCGCAAGATAGACGCGGGCGCCGAGTTCGCCATCACCCAGCCGGTCTTCGACGTCGATGCGCTGTTCCGCTTCCTCGACAGGGTGGAACAGCACCCGCGGCGAATACCGGTCTTGGCCGGAGTATGGCCTCTCCTGAGTTTCAAGAACGCCGAGTTCATGAACAACGAGGTGCCCGGCGTGGTCGTGCCGAAAGAGATCCTGACCCGCATGGCCCGCTGCCGCTCGAAGGAGGACGGGCAGAGGGTGGGAATCGAGATCGCCCGGAAGATCATCGAGCAGGTTTCGCCACGCGTGGGCGGCTTCCAGGTGAGCGCGCCGATGGGAAACGTGGACATCGCGCTGGCGGTGCTCGCGGGGACCGGGAACGCATCGACGTCGAATCCGAAAAGTTGACAACCCCCTCCTGCGTTCCTATAAAATGGTCCCATGGAAGAATCGCAGTTGAAATTTTCCGAGGACCACATATGGGTTCTCGAGATGGGCGAGACCGCGCGCCTCGGCCTTTCCGAGTACGCGCAGGAGCAGCTGGGCGAAATCATCTCCGTCACTCACGCGGAAGCGGGAAAATTCATCGAGCCCGGCGACACCATCGGGGAGCTGGAGTCCCAGAAGACGGTCGTCGAGATCCTTTCGCCGATCACGGGCACCGTCAAGGCCGTGAACGAGAACGTCGTGGAAGACCCCTCCCTGATCAACGTGGACCCCTACGGGAAGGGATGGCTGGTGGAGATCGAAGTCAACGACCCCGAGGAGATCGAACGGCTGTTGAACCACGAGGACTATGAGACATTCGTCGAGGATTGAAAGAAAACCCCTAAGGAAGGTAGATGACGACAGGAAACAACTCTCAAGCATCCCCAGCGACCAGCAACAGGCGAAACTTCATCAATATTGCACTCGGGACCTTGACGGCGATATTTTCCGCTTCCCTATTCTATCCCCTGTTCCGGTTCCTTTGGCCTTCCGCGGACCGGTCGGGCGGAGAGGGGCGCATAGGAATCCCGGAGGAGGAGATGCTGGTCGGGCAGTCCCGCATCGTCCTGCTCCGCGGCGAGCCGGTGCTCGTCATCCGTGATACGCACAAGGTCGTGGCGGTCTCGGCGGTGTGCACGCACTTGAGCTGCGTGGTGAAGTACCAGGGCGATGGGGTCATTTCCTGTCCCTGCCATGCCGCGACGTTCGATCTCAACGGAAACGTGATGGGGGGACCCGCGCCGCGTCCGCTGACTTCGTATCCGGTCCGGATCGAGGGGCAGAAGATCGTCGTCGGCTTATAGGGACGGTCCTGGAACCTTAGAACCGGGACGTTCCTAAGAACTCGGAAACCGAACTTGGACTTCTATCAGTGGATGGTCCAAAGAAGTTGCGTCGGAAACAATATTATCTTTTTAGTGCTGCGCTGGTCCTATGCAGAGTTCTTAGGAACGTCCCGGTTCTAAGGTTCCAGGAATCTGGTTATTCAGCAGGTATGTATAAATAAACAGGAGAAATCAGGACCGTCCCTGTTTTTTTAGGATAGCGAGAATATGACAGAAGAACTTAAGACAAACGGCGAACGGAAGCAGGACGAGCGCAACCTGCAGCGGCAGGAGTTCGAGAAGCGCACGATCTTCACGGAGATCTTCAACCTGTTCTCACTGGTTGGGATCATGTATGGCGTGCTGGACGAGCGGCTCTCCTTCCGCGAGGGTATGAAGAAGCAGTTCGAGAAGCCGGTCTGGTTCTATCGCACGCGGCTCGAGAACAACTTCCTGGCCTGCCTGGGAGGGATCACCTTCCTCCTCTTCCTTTTTCTCATGGGGACTGGCGGCCTCCTTCTGATGCACTACCGGCCGACGCCGGCGGAGGCCTACAAAAGCGTCGTCGACATCATGAACCAGGTCCCTTACGGGTGGCTGGTCCGGGGAATCCACCGCTGGGCCGGCAACCTGATGATCGTCGGCGGCGTACCGCCCCCCCAGGGACGTGACGTGGGTGAACGGAGTCATGCTCCTGGTCCTGACGCTCGCGTTCAGCTTCTCGGGATACCTCCTGCCCTGGAACCAGGCCTCATACTGGGCAACCAACGTCGGCACCGACATTCTGTCGGCGATACCTGTCGTGGGCGATGCGGCGAAATACTTCGTGCGCGGGGGACCGATGGTGGGGCAGCTCGCCCTGACGAGGTTCTTCGCCTTCCACGTGGTTATCCTGCCGGGTCTCATGATCCTGTTCCTGGTCCTGCATTTCCTTATGATCCGGCGGCAGGGAATCGCCGAGCCTCTGTAGGAGTTCGACGCATGGCGCAACACGACAATCCGGAGACCTATCGGAAGTACGGCAGCGAGCCGTTCTATCCCAACCACGTGCTGCGCCAGCTGATCCAGCTCGCGATCCTTTTCGCGCTGCTCATCCTGCTCGCTTCCATCGCGCCGGGGCCGATCCTTCCCAAGGCCGATCTGTTCGAAACGCCGGCGAACGTCAAGCCCGAGTGGTGGTTCCTCTCCGCCTACCAGTTCCTCAAGGTTACCGAGACCCTGTCGTTCCTGGGGGCGTGGGCCCCCACGGTGCTGGGCGTGCTGTTCCAGGGACTCGGCGCGCTGGCGGTATGGTTCCTGCCGTTCTGGGACCGCAACGCGGAGCGCCATCCCTCGAATCGGCCCAGGGCGATCCGCGCCGGAATCGCCGTGACCTTTTTCCTGCTCGCCATGACGATCTGGGGGTACTTCTCTTGACCCCCGGTAGGAAGATCGCGGCGCTCGCCTTCATTGCAGCCCTTGTTCTCGTTTCCGCCGGACCGGCGGTTTATCCGGCGCGGGCCGCGGAGGATCCCGCAAGCAGCTGCGTCTCATGCCACGCAAAGCTCGGGGGTAAACTGGGACCCCCCGCCAGGGAATTTCCTTTGAGCGTCCACCGGGAGGCGGGGCTCACCTGCGTCACCTGCCACGGCGGAAACCCCGCCCTGCCGGGAGAGGAATCGATGAGCCCGAAGCACGGATTCCGGGGGAAGCCGTCCAGGAAGCAGATCCCGGAATTCTGCGCCCGCTGCCACTCCAGCATCGCCATGATGCGCCAGTACAACCTTCGCACCGACCAGTTCGCGGAGTACAGAACAAGCATCCACGGCAAGCTCCTGTTCGAGAGGAACGACCCGGGCGTGGCGGTGTGCACCTCCTGCCACGGGATGCACGAGATCCGGCGCAAGTCCGACCCGAAGTCGCACGTATCCCATTCCAACGTCCCCGCGACCTGCGGAAGGTGCCACGCCGACGCCGCCATGATGAAGCCGTACAGGATCCCGACCTCCCAGATGGAGGATTTCGAAAAGGGGGTGCACGGACGGATCCTTGCCGGGAAGATCCAGGGGAAGAATCCGAACATAGCGCCCAACTGCGCAACATGCCACGGCATCCACGGCGCCACGCCCCCGGGCGTCCGCGAGGTGGCCAACGTTTGCGGCGCCTGCCACAGCGCGGTGGTCGGCTACTTCCGGGAGAGCGCCCACTTCACGGCGATCCGGGAGGGCGGCGGGCCGAAGTGCGTGACCTGCCACGGCAACCATTCCAACCGCAAGCCCACCCTGCAGGTCTTCTCGGGGACCGAGCAGGGGGAATGCGGGTCCTGCCACAAGCCGGACAGCGCGGCGCTCGATTTCGCGAGGAACGCGCAAAGCCTGCTGGGGAATCTGGACAACACCATCAACGAGATACAGAAGGACCTCGTCTACGCCGAGCGGTCCGGGCGCAACATCGAAAAACTCAAGCAAGAGCTGGACAACGCACGATACAAGGTCACCGAGGCCGGGCCCGTGATCCACGCCTTCGCGATCGAGCGGATCCTTCCCATCGTCCAGGAGGCCGACGCCCACATCCGGAAGGCGCGCCAGGAAATCCAGGACTTTCAGGCGGAGCTCCAGCAGCGCAGGAAGGTGGCCGCCTACGCCGTCTCGATGCTTCTGCTGATCGCGGCACTTTTGTGGGTCAAGCTGAAGCTTTTACCGAAGGCTTCCCCTCCCGGAGAGGATAATCAGGGATTGAATTCGGGAACCGATGGCGGTTAGAATCGCCTTTTCGCAAACCACCGGCGGGAACGATCCCTTCGGGAGGAAGGCGTCGACATGACCGAGGATCGCGATAAACGGGAGACGAACGGACGACCGCAAGCAACGCGGTTCCGGAAGGTCCTGGATGCATTGGGCATGCACGTCCCCGAGGGGAAGCATGACCGTCTTCACATACAGCCGAGGTTCTTCAAGTTCCTCGGATTCCTTGGAGTCCTCTTCCTCATATTTTCCGTCGGGATGTTCGAGTTCTCCACGAGCCCGTAT
>JAENIX010000193.1 GCA_016844415.1 Actinomycetota bacterium
TTCCTCCTCGCCGCCGGCCATCCGGTCAAGGCGTTCATGATCGGCCTGGCGGGGGCCCTGCTTCTCCTGCTGGACGCATGCGGTTTCTCCCCCCTCGACTGGCTGGGCCCCAGGGAGATTCGATCCGTGCTGGTAGTGCCGGGGACGTTCTCGGATGAAAGCCGGAAAGCGCTTTTCCTTGCAATCCCCCTATGCTGTCGTCTCACCAGCGCGGACCATTTCTCCAGGGAAGCGTCGTTCCGGCGCACCGCCTCGACCTTCGGACATCTTCTTTCCATTTCGCTTCCCGTTCTCGCGGGGATGGAGATGCTGCTCTACCTCCCTCCGCTTCCCGCAGTGGAATTACTCGCGGGAACTGTTCTCTCAGTGCTGTCCGCGGCTGAATGGATCGGAAGGAAGCCGGTCGCTCCACCCGGCAACATGGCGGCGAAATGGGTGGCGAAATTGGTTGCGGCCGGTTCCGGATTCCGCCCCTTCGTCCTCCTGTACCCCGGGGATGTGGCGGAGGTGAAGTTCTTCCTCGCGAAGTACCGCCATCCACTCTTACGGGGACACGGGGTATTCCTGGAGTTCTCCGAGGCCGCCTGCGGATCGCCGGCGGCGAGCGGCAGGGAGGGAGGGTTCATCCTCCCCTACCGGGTCGATCCCGCGCTCCTCTTTCGGGTTCGCGAGGCGGCGCGGGAATGCGGCGTGCCTGCGCTTGAAACGCCTGCCTTGCGGTTCAAGTCGGGCGGACTGGCTGCAATTGCGCGCGGGTTCAAGGCCGTGACATTATTCCGGCTGGACGCTCCGCCGGCCGGGGAAACGGCCTTCACCAGCGAGACCGCGATCTCCTGGATCGGGGAATTAGCGAAACGGTCCGGAGACGAGGCGGAGCGCAATCCGGAGCGGAAGCCGATTTGACAGTAAACGATAAAGATGTATACTTTTTACCTCTTTTTGAATCTCCTGCATCGACAATCCATTCCGGGAGGGTCGGGACATGGCCGTCAAAGTCGGGATCAACGGGTTCGGTCGAATCGGGAGGAACTTTTTCCGCGCGGCGTACAAGGATCCCGCGCTGGAGATCGTCGCCGTCAACGACATCACCGACGCCAAGACTCTGGCGCATCTTCTCAAGTACGACTCGGTACACGGGCGGTTCGAGCAGGAGGTGGGAGTAAAGGACAGCGCACTCGTGGTTGCCGGAAAGACAGTCCAGGTCCTCGCCGCGAAGGACCCGCTTGAGCTTCCCTGGGCGAAGCTGGGGGTCGAGGTCGTCATCGAATCCACCGGCAAGTTCACCGAGCGGGAAGGGGCGGAAAAACACCTGAAGGCGGGAGCGAAGCGCGTCCTCATATCGGCGCCGGCGAAGAACCCCGACGCCACCTTCGTGATAGGCGTCAACGAGAAGACTTTCGACCCAGCGAAGCATTTCATCATCTCCAACGCCTCCTGCACCACGAACTGCCTCGCCCCCGTAGCGAAAGTCCTTCTGGACAATTTCGGGATAGAGCGGGGGCTTATGACCACGATCCACGCCTACACCAACGACCAGAAGATCCTCGACCTGCCGCACAAGGACCTGCGCAGGGCGCGCGCGGCCGCCATATCGATGATCCCGACCACGACCGGCGCGGCGAAGGCGGTGGCCCTCGTCATCCCGGCACTCAAGGGAAAGCTCGACGGGATGGCCATCCGGGTCCCCACTTGCAACGTCTCGGTGGTCGACCTTACGGCGGAGCTGTCGAAGGCGACGACGGCCGAGGAGGTCAACGCGGCGATGAAGAAGGCGGCGGACGGCCCGTTGAAGGGGATCCTCCAGTATGTGGAGGAGCCGCTGGTGTCCGTCGATTTCAACCATACCTCATACTCCGCGGAGTTCGACGCCCTGTCGACCAAGGTGATCGACGGGAAAATGGTGAAGGTGCTGGCGTGGTACGACAACGAGTGGGGGTATTCGTGCCGCATGGTCGACCTGGCGAAGTTGGTGGGAAACGGATAGCAAAGCCGATGCGCACCCCCGTCATCGCCGGCAACTGGAAGATGTACAAGACCACGGCGGAATCCCAGGCCTTCGTGAAGGAGTTCCTGCCTCTCGTCGCGGGCGTCCAGGGGGTCGAGATCGTCCTTTCCCCTCCGTTCCCTTCATTAAGCGTCGTGGCGGCGCTCACTTCCGGGACTAAGGTGGGTGTGGCTTCCCAGAACGTCCATTTCGCGGCGGAGGGCGCCTACACAGGTGAGGTATCGCCTGGAATGTTGAAGGACGCGGGCGCCGGCTACGCCATAATCGGCCACTCCGAGAGGCGGCAATATTTCGCCGAGACCGACGACGGCGTGAACCGCAAGGTGAAGGCGGTACTCGCCGCGGGGCTCGTACCCATCATGTGCCTGGGGGAGACGCTTGCTGAGCGCGAAGCCGGGAGGACTTTCGAGGTGGTGGAGCGGCAGCTTCGCGCGGACCTTTCCGGGGTAGCCGCCGCGGATGCTCCGACCGTTATCGTCGCCTACGAGCCGGTTTGGGCGATAGGAACGGGGAAGACGGCGACGAAGGAACAGGCGCAGGAGGTCCACGCTTTCCTGCGGGGCCTCGTGAAGGAGATCTTCGGAGGCCTCGTTGCCGAGAAGATCAGGATTCTCTACGGAGGATCCGTCAAGACGGAAAACATCGCCGAGCTGATGGCGCAGCCCGACATCGACGGGGCGCTCGTCGGCGGAGCAAGCCTCAAGGCGAACTCGTTCGCCGGCATCGCAAAGTACAGATAACGGAGGGACCGTAGAAGCGCAATGTACACATTGGTGATCATCGTCCACGTGATAGTTTCGATCGCACTTATCCTGATTATTCTGCTTCAGACGGGCAAGGGCACCGACATCGGCGCCGTGTTCGGCGGCGGGTCTTCGCAGACGCTGTTCGGGTCGAGCGGGCCCACCAGTTTCCTCGGCAAGCTGACGGCCGGGGCGGCGGTGGTGTTCATGATCACCTCGCTGTTCCTCGCCTATGCCGCCGGCGGCAGGATTTCGCCCACGATAATGAATGAAGGCGCCCCTGCGTCGGCGCCAGGTCCCGGAGGGCCGCAGGGGATGCCTGCCGTCCCCCCCGCGCCGATGCCAGTGCCCCCTGGCAAGTAAAGTCAAAAACGGGACGGTCGAACCTAAGAACAGGGACGTCCCTTGCCGCTCCCGAGTACCTTTGCCCTGCGGCATGGTGCCATCTTTCTGCCCTGGCACCAAAAAAAACCCCGGCGGAGACCGCCGGGG
>JAENIX010000194.1 GCA_016844415.1 Actinomycetota bacterium
GCTGCGAGGACCCTTGCGTCGAAAAACGGGCTGGCCGTCACGATGGTCTCCGCGGAGCCCTGCCCCGCCTATGTCCCGCACCTGCTGCCCGAGCTTGCCACCGGGAAAAAAAGCGAGGCGGATCTATTCCTTCTTGATCAGGCGGATTACGCGGGATTGGGAGTCTCTTTCAGGCCCGGCGCCAAAGTGGAAAGGCTCTCCGCGAAAAACAGGGTCGCTTTTCTATCCAATGGAGAAACGGTGGAATTCGACAAGGCGCTCATCGCGTCAGGTGCCGCACCGCACGTGCCGGAAAACCTTGCGGGGTTTTTGGGGCGGTGCGGCAACGTCATCACCATGAAGCGGATAGCGGACGCAAGGGCTCTCAAGGGATTTATCGAGAAGGGGGCGACACGAATCGCCATAATCGGCGCGGGCAGGGTCGGCATGCTGCTCGCCGAGGCGCTTAAAAGTTCCAGCGTTTCCGTATCGGTCATCGAGATCGGCGCGAGGATCCTGGCGACAATGCTGGAAGAGGACATGGCGGAAAAGCTCCACCCGATTCTCGCTATGCGACGCCATCTGCGCATCCATACGGGCGCGAAGATCGCCGGCATCGAATGCGAGGGCGCGGTCGCCCGCGAAATACGCCTCTCCGACGGGACTTCCATTCCCTGCGAAGTGATTGTCGTGGCAACCGGCGTAGCGCCGAACACCCTGTTCATGGAAAGAGGCCCTGCGGACGGAGAGGGGGTCGCCGTCGACAATCGTATGGAAACCGCCGATCCGGGGATTTATGCGGCGGGAGACGTCGTCAGTTTCGAGACCGTCACCGGCAGGCGGGAGGTCGGCCAGCTCGTTCAGAACGCCCGCGCGCAGGGGGAGATAGCCGCCCGGAACATCGCCGGGGAGAAGGCCCTGTGCCCGCCTTCCTTCATCGGAAACGTGGTGAAGCTCGATCCATTCATCGCCGCGCGCATCGGCGACATCGAAGGAAGCGATCGGACCGACTTCCGGATCGGCAGGAGCTTCGCACGCGCGACCGTCGAAGGACAGACCGTGGTCGGGATCCAGTTCGTCGGCGACCCCGAAGACCTGAGGGGGCTCGCACCGGCCGTTCTCAAGAAATTCACGCGGGCGGACTTAAGCGACCTGTTTCAAGGACGGCTGGACCTGGGACTGGCTCCCCTTCTCGCCGGCAGAAGCCATTCATGGGCCTGAAGATCGCGGTGGCCGGCAAGGGCGGCTCCGGCAAGACCACGATCTCGGTGCTCATCGCGAAAATACTTTCGGGAGACGGCCGGAAGGTCCTCCTGGTGGATCTCGACTCCGATCCGAACCTGGCGAACGCTCTTGGCGTCCCCGCCGCTGCTGCATCCCCCCTCGTTCACCGCAGGGATCTTGTCACGGAGCGGACCGGCTCGACCGGAGAACCGGGAGGGATGTTCATACTGAATCCGAACGTCGCGGATCTGATCGAATCGCACGCGCTGAAAGTTACCGACCGGGTCTCGCTCCTTCCCGTCGGCACCATCGAGTCCGCCGGGGAGGGGTGCTTCTGCCCCCAGACCGCATTCGTCCGGGCGCTGGTGAGCAAGGTCGTGCTGGGCAAGGACGAATCAGTGATCCTCGACCTGGAGGCGGGACTCGAGGCGTTCGGCAGGGCCGCGGTGGAAGGGCTTGACCTCCTCCTGATCGTCGTCGAGCCGGGGATGAGGTCGGTGGAAACCGCGAAGCGGATACTGCGCATGTTGCCGGAGCTTGGGATCAGGAGCGCCAAAATCGTCGCCAATAAGGTCCGGCCCGGAAACCTGGGCATCCTTGCGCGCCAGCTTTCTGAAAACGGCCTTTCGGCGGAAATTGTGCTCGCGTACAGCGACGAACTTGTCGCTCGCGACCTCGAAGGAAGATCCGTATTCGATTACCTGGATTCAAGGTTCGAGGAGGAGGCGAAGGCGGTTTTAGGGGCCCTTTAAGAGGCCTGCGGGGTGGAAAGCCACGGTTTGCCAACCGGAAAAATGTTGCTATGTTTTCGGCAAGTTATTAAAATATCGCGAATATCTCGATACGCCTGAAAAGGAGCCGATACGGTGAAAATATTGGTGCTCGGCGCTTCCGGCTCGGAAGTCCCGAGGCACAACACGCCGGCGTTTCTTATCGACGGGAAAATACTCCTGGACGCCGGAACGGTCGGTCACACGCTGAACATCCGGGATGAACACGGCATCAAGAATATCCTCCTGACGCACGCGCACTTCGACCACATCAAGGGGATTCCATTCCTCCTCGACAACATCGTTCTGCGGCACACCGGGAACCGGATCACGATCATGAGCGGGAAGGACGTCCTGGACGACCTTAAGAAAAACATCTTCAACGACCGCATCTGGCCGGACTTCACCAAGATACCGGACCCGGAGCATCCCGCTCTCGTCTACAAGGCCTTGCACACCTCGAAGCCGGTCATCGTCGAAGGGTACACGGTCATAATGGAAAAGGTGAACCACCCCGTGCCGGCCTACGGGTTCATCGTGGAGAACCCCGCCAAGAAAGCGCTCGCGTATACGGGCGACACCGGCCCCACCGAACGTTTCTGGGAGAAGATGGGGGAACACGACGTGAAGGGCCTCATAGTGGAGACATCATTCCCCAATCACATGGAGAAAATGGCGCTCACGACCGGGCACCTGACGCCTTCGTTGCTGTTGAAGGAGATCGGGAAGATGCGTCCTCCCCTTCCGAGGATCTTCGTGATGCACGTAAAACCGCAATTCCTGACCGATATAGAGATCGAGATCGACGGGCTGGGTATGGATAACATCGAGTTCCTCACCGAAGGGGAAATCATCCAGATCTGAAAGGCCCGGGACAGGCGGGGCCTCCTGCCCTGCGCGGTCAAGGCTTCCTTGACTCTTCCTCCTCGTGCCTGTCGCTCCTGAGCCGGAATACCTTCACCGGCGTTTCCTTTCCCTTTACGATCACGGTGTCGGCGCTCACCAGGTCCAGATGCCCCATCCTTCCTTCATCGACAAGTGTCTTTATCTTGGCGACGGTGTACTCCGTCAGGATGATCCGGGTGTTATATGTCTTCGTCAGCCCCTGCACCCGCGACCCGATGTTGACGTGGTCCCCGATCACCGTGTAGTCCATCTTCTTGCCGACGGCGCCTATGTTGCCGATCACGACCGGGCACCTGACGCCTTCGTTGCTGTTGAAGGAGATCGGGAAGATGCGTCCTCCCCTTCCGAGGATCTTCGT
>JAENIX010000195.1 GCA_016844415.1 Actinomycetota bacterium
CGATGAGGCCGCGCAGAGAGAGGGCCGATGCGCCGCTTCTGGCGAGATGCCCGACAGGGGCGTACCTCACTGCGCCCCCCTCCTGCGGCGGCTTCGCCGGTTTCGCGGGCGCATCTTCAAGGGGTCGGAACGCCTTCCGCGATAACCGGGACGATCCGGGTTCAGGAGGAATATTTGCCGATATCGTTTGACATCACCGCGCGCGATCCGGGGACCGCCGCCCGGACCGGGACGATCACGACCGAGCACGGGACGATCCCCACCCCCGCGTTCCTGCCTGTGGGCACGGCCGCCACGGTGAAAGGCGTGTGGCCCGAACAGCTCCGGGAGATGGGATACGGTTGCGTCCTCTCCAATACCTACCACCTTTATCTGCGCCCCGGCCACGAGCGTATACGGAAGCTTGGCGGGCTCCACCGTTTCATGGGATGGGACCGCGCGCTTCTCACGGACAGCGGGGGCTACCAGGTGTTCTCCCTCGGATCGCTTCGCAAGGTCGCGGACGAGGCGGTGACCTTCCGCTCCCACATCGACGGATCGCTACATGCTCTTTCGCCGGAGAAGGCGGTCGCGGTGCAGGAGGCGCTGGGGTCCGACATCAGGATGGTCCTGGACGAATGCGTGGAATACCCGGCAGGCCGCCGGGAGGTGGAGGAATCGGTGCGGCGAACGGCAGACTGGGCTCGAAGAAGCGTCGCCGCCAGCGGCAGGGAGGAGGGAGGGCTGTTCGGCATCGTGCAGGGCGGGATGTTTCCGGACCTGCGGAGACGCAGCGCCGGGGAGGTGTGCTCCATCGATTTCCCCGGGTACGCCATCGGGGGAGTGAGCGTCGGCGAGGGGACGGAACTGCAGAGGGAAGTGGTGGACCTGACCGCCCCGCTCCTTCCGGCGGAAAAGCCACGCTACCTCATGGGTGTGGGTACGCCCGCCGACATTCTTTTCGCCGTCTCCCGCGGAATCGACATGTTCGACTGCGTGCTGCCGACTCGCAACGCGCGCAACGGGATGCTCTTCACATCCGCGGGGCCGCTCGTGATCAAGCAGGCGCGCTTCGCCGAGGATCCGCTTCCCCCGGACGAGAATTGCGGCTGCCCGACCTGCCGGACGTTCACCCGCGCATACCTTCGGCACCTCTACATGCAGAGGGAGATCCTCTCCTCCATGTTGCTCACCGTGCACAACCTTCATTTTTATGCGACGTGGATGGAAAGGATCCGTCAGGCAATTAGGGTTGGAAATTTCGGGGAATTTATGAAAGAATCACTCGGTTCAGCGGTCGATTAGAAACCCCCGGAGGTAAAGATGACCATGTTTTCTGGTGTCGCATACGCGATGGGTTCGAAGGGCTTGGGAGGAGGCGGCGGCATGGAAGTCCTCGTCCTCCCCGTGCTGTTCTTCGGGATATTCTATCTCCTGGTGTTCCGTCCCCAGCAGAAACAGGCGAAAAAGCAGAAGGAGTTCCTGCAGGCCCTCAAGCCCGGGGACAAGGTGGTGACGAGCGGCGGGTTGCACGGGGAAGTCAAGGGGTTGACGGACACGACGGTGACTCTCGAGATAGCCGACAAGGTCCGCGTCAAGATCAACCGCGCGGCGGTGACCGGCAAGAGCCAGGAAGTGGCTTCCCCCGAAGCCAAGACCGGCTGAAGAAATAGTAGGGAAGCGGACGGGTAACCTCCGCAGGCGCGGAAAGGAGTAACTGGTCAGACATGTGGAAGAGCATCCGTTGGAGAACGACGCTTATAGCCGTCCTGACCGTTTTTTCGATCGCGGTGGTGCTGCCCAGTCTCACCGACAACCTGCCCGAGTCCTGGGGGAAGAAGGCGCCGAAGATCCGCCTTGGGCTTGACCTCCAGGGAGGGGTGTTCCTCAGGCTGGTCGTTGAGATCGACAAGGCGATCGAGACCACGACGCTGCGGTACGCCGACGAGTCGCGGGCGGTATGCCGCGCCAAGGGGATCCCGGTGCTTGGGTGGCAAAAGGAAGGGTCTGACGGTTTTTCGCTGAAGCTCCCCCCCGGCGATTTCGCGGGAAAGGCCTTGTCCCTCCTGAAGGAAGAGATGGGAATCATCGATTTCGCTTTAGGCGATGTCAGGGCGGACGGAGCGACGGTGGTCGGCCGCATGAAGCCGGCCGAGGTGCAGATGATCCGCGCGAACGCAGTATCGCAGGGGGTCGACACGATCAGGAACCGGATCGACCCGGAGGGAGTGCGCGAAGCCCAGGTGATCCCGGAAGGAGACGACCGGATAGTCATTCAGCTTCCGGGCTTCAAGGAGCAGCAGAGGGCGATCGCGCTCGTCAGCCAGGTGGCTCTCCTCGAGTTCAAGCTCGTGGATGAAGGGGTCAGCGTCGAGGAAGCGATGAAGGGGAACATACCCGAGGACGCCCAGCTCCTTTACCAGGTCACAACCGACAGGCAGACCGGGAAGATGGCGAAGAACCCCATGGTGGTAAAGAAGCGCGCGCTCCTCACCGGGGACAAGATAAAGTCCGCCAAGGTCAACTTCGAATCCACCAAAGGCGGCGCCGCAGTGTCCGTGGCATTCGACACCCAGGGGACGAAGATCTTCGATCGGATAACAGCTGAGAACGTGAAGCGGCGCCTGGCGATAATACTGGACGGAAACGTCAAGTCCGCCCCGGTGATCCAGGAGCGGATTTCCGGCGGGGAGGCCCAGATAACCGGCAGTTTCACGGCCGAGGAGGCGGCGGACCTTGCGGTGGTGCTGCGCTCCGGCGCTTTGATCGCCCCAGTCAAGGTGATCCAGAACGTCACCGTGGGCCCGTCCCTTGGCCAGGACTCCATACAGAAAGGGATCCGCGCGGGAGTGATAGGGGCGCTCCTCGTCGTGCTGTTCATGGCCTTCTATTACCGGTTCTCCGGGCTGGTGGCCGACTTCGCGCTGATCTTCAACATCCTTTTCCTGCTGGCGGGGATGGCGCTCCTGGAGGCGACTCTCACCCTGCCGGGCATCGCCGGCGTCATCCTGGCGATAGGGATAGCGGTCGACTCGAACGTGCTCATCTTCGAGCGCATCCGGGAGGAGATCCGGGCGAAGAAGCCGGTACGCGCCGCGATCGACGCGGGCTACGACAAGGCGTTCTGGACGGTCGTCGATTCACACGTGACGACGCTGATCACCGCGCTGATCCTGTTCCAGTTCGGGACAGGACCGATCAAGGGGTTCGCCGTCACGCTCTCCATGGGCGTGGCCATCAACCTTTTCACGGCATCAACGCCAGGCGGCCTATGCAGGCGTTGAGCATCTAATCGGAAGGAAAAGGGACGCAAGCTGCCATGATCGAGCTCATAAAGAACACGAATATAGACTTCATGGGGATCAAGAAGTACACGTTCACCTTCTCGGGCGTGCTCCTGCTGCTCGGGCTTATCGGCGTAGTGCAGATCTACCGGGGACATGCGAATCTCGGAATCGACCTTGCGGGAGGCACCTCCATCCAGCTGCGGTTCCAGAAGCCGGTGCCGATGGACGAAGTTCGTCAGCTTCTTACCGAGGCTGGGCATGCGGAAGCGAGCCTGCAGGAGGTCCCGGGGGAAAACATCCTTATCATCAAGGCGAGAGCCAAGGCCAGCGAGGAGAAGATGGTCTCGGAGCAGGTCGTGAGCCTGCTGCAGCAGAAGTTCGCCGACAACCCGATCACCGTTGAAAGCATCTCTGAGATCGGTCCGGCCATCGGCAAGAAGCTGCGGTCCGACGCGATCCTCGCGCTGGCCATATCCGCTCTCGCCATAATCGCGTACCTGGCTTGGCGGTTCGAATTCAAGTTCGGCGTCGCCGCCGCGATCGCCACTTACCACGACGTGGTGGCCCTGACGGGGATCTTCTACCTCCTTGGAAGGGAGATAGATCTGCTGTTTATTACGGCGCTGCTGACGATCGGGGGGTATTCGCTCACCGATACCGTCGTGGTTTTCGATCGGATCCGCGAGAACATCAGGCTGCGCAAGAAGGGGACCCTGTCGGAAACGATCAACCTGAGCGTGAACGAGGTGCTGAGCCGCACGGTGGTCACCTCCCTGACGGTGTTTCTGACCTGCATCGCACTGCT
>JAENIX010000020.1 GCA_016844415.1 Actinomycetota bacterium
CCGGTCCACGTCGCCGAGAACCTCTCCCCCGAGCAGTGCCGGGCGTACCGGATCATGGACAACCGCTCGAACGAGGACGCCGAGTGGGACTTCGAGAAGTTGGCCGAGGAGCTGAAGGGCCTTGAGGCCGTGCAGTTCCCGATGGAGTTCACCGGGTTCGACGAGCGCGAGCTACAGCGGATCACGTTTGCCGGGCCAGGAGGAGGCGGAGATGGTGACGAGCCTCCGCCCCTTCCGACGCAGGCCGTGGCCCGTCCCGGGGACCTGTTCGCCCTGGGGGCGCACCGGCTGCTGTGCGGGGACGCGACGAGCCTCACGCACGTCGCCCGCCTGATGGACGGCCGCCGGGCCGATCTGGTGTTCACGGATCCGCCGTACAACGTCGACTACACCGGCAAGACGGCCGACGCCTTGAAGATCGTCAACGACACGATGGGCGACCGGAAGTTCCGGGCGTTCCTGTTGGCGGCGTTTCAGGTGCTGTTCGCCAACGCCCGCGAGGGCGCGCCGATCTACGTCTGCCACGCGGACATCGAGGGGTACAACTTCCGCGGGGCGCTCTACGACGCCGGCTGGTTGTTCAAGCAGTGCATCGTGTGGGTGAAGGACTCGTTCGTCATGGGCCGGCAGGATTACCACTGGCGGCACGAGCCGATCCTCTACGGCTGGAAGCCGGGCAGGGGTCACACGTGGGCGGCAGACCGCACCCAGGACACCGTGTGGGAGATTCCGCGGCCGAAGCGCAGCGTCGAGCACCCGACGATGAAGCCCGTCGAGCTCGTGTCGCGCGCGATCGTAAACAGCAGCAAGCCCGGCGACCTGGTCCTGGATCCGTTCGGCGGCAGCGGGTCGACGCTGATCGCCTGCGAGGCGGAGGGGCGGGTCTGCCGGATCGCCGAGCTCGATCCCCGGTACGTCGACGTGATCGTAGATCGGTGGGAAACCTTCACAGGGAGGCGCGCGGAACTTGTCCAAGAAGGATCCACTGGCGACGGCGACGGAAGAGCGGCGGGCGAAGGAGAAGGCGCAGTTCCTCGATGCGCTCAAGCTTAAGTTCGGCAACGCGACGGAGGCCGCCAAGGCGGTCGCCATCCACCGTGACACGGCCTACACGTGGCGCCGCGAGGACGAGGCGTTCGCCGCGGAGTGGAACGCGATCATCGAGGGCCTGAAGGATTTCGCCGAGAGCAAGCTCTTGCTGAACATCAGTCGGGGCAAGGAGGCGTCGATCTTCTTCTTCCTCAAATGCCGGGCGAAGGACCGCGGGTACATCGAGCGGATGGACATCAACCACAGCGGCAAGCTCTCGCTTGAGGACGTCCTGGCGGAGTCGTGGAAGGGCGCCGAGAAGAAGCCAGATGCAACGGCCTGAACTGCTCCGGTACGCCGCGGAGCGGACAGTCCGCTGGCGCGCGGAGCCGATCCAGATGGTCCGCGAGGAGTTCGGCGTCGAGCCGGATCCGTGGCAGGCGGACATGCTCGCGGCATTCGCCGATTCGTCGCCTTCGAAGTCGCGCATCGCCATGAAAGCCTGCAAAGGGCCGGGCAAGACCGCGGGCCTTGCCTGGGCGATCTGGAACTTCATGGCCTGCTACGGCCGCCCGGGGGAGCACCCCAAGGGCGCCGCGACGTCGATCACAGGCGACAACCTGGACGACAACCTCTGGCCGGAGATCCAGAAGTGGCGTAGCCGGTCGAAATACTTCCAGGCCGCGTTCGAGTGGACCAAGACCAGGATCTTCGCCCGGCATCACCCGGAGACGTGGTTCTTCTCCGCGCGCACCTGGCAGAAGACCGCCGACAAGCAGCAGCAGGCGAACACGCTCTCGGGGATCCACGGGGCGTACGTCCTGTTCGTCCTCGACGAGAGCGGGGGCATCCCCGACTCGGTGATGTCCACGGGCGAGGCGGTTTTCTCGACGCGGCAGCCGGGCGACTTCCTGAAGATCGTCCAGGCCGGCAACCCGACGCACCTCGAGGGGCCGCTGTACGCCGCCTGCACGACGGCGCGGCACCTGTGGGTGGTGATCGAGATCACCGGCGATCCAGACGACCCGAGGCGGTCTCCCCGGATCGATATCGAGTGGGCGCGGCAGCAGATCCACGACCACGGACGCGACAATCCGTGGGTGATGGTCAACGTCCTCGGGACGTTCCCCCCGGCGTCGATCAACGCGCTGCTCGGCCCCGAAGAGTGCTCGGCCGCCATGCGGCGGATCATCGAGTCGGACGTCTACAGCCACGCTCCGAAGGTCCTCGGCGTGGACGTGGCGCGCGAGGGCGACGATCGGTTCGTGATCTTCCCCAGGCAGGGGCGCGTGGCGTTCCGGCCGAAGATCGCGCGCAACCTGAAAACCCAGGAGCAGGTCGCCATGGTAGCCCGGGCCTCGGACGTATGGGGCGCGGACGGGATCATCGTGGACGCCACGGGCGGGTTCGGCACGGGCCTGATCGATGGATTGCAAGCCGCGAATTACACGGTGATCCCCGTTCACTACTCCGGGTCTCCGTACGACCCGAAGTACCTGAACAAGCGTGCGGAGATGTACTTCGAAGCGCAGGCGTGGGTCAAGAGCGGCGGCTGCCTGCCGAATATGCCCGAGCTCCAGCGGGAGCTGTGCGCGATCACGTACCTGTTCCGAAAGGACAAGTTCGCGCTGCTGGAGAAGGAGCAGTTCAAGCGGCTGCTCGGGTACTCCCCGGACCTGGCGGATGCGTTCGCCGAGACGTTCGCGTTCCCGGTGCAGAAGAAGGCCCCGCGGGCGCTGTTCGCGGATACGGGGTTCGACCCCCGGCGGGTGGGACGTCCGGACGTCCGTGGCGGAGAGGACGGGTTCGTGGAAGGCGCGCGGATCCCAATGCGGGGATTCGAGTCGAATCACTGACGCAAGGAGGAAGGCGATGGGTCTGTTCAGTGGGAATCCGTTCAAGAGAATCGGCCGTGCTTTCTCGGACGCTACAAGGAGCCTCGGCCGCCTCGGCGGGAACGACAAATACGGCAACTTCTCCGCCTGGGGAATGGCTCCGAGCGATAAGTCCGCGGGGATCGAGGCGGGCAAAGCCGCCTCCGAGGCCGCCGCGGCCGAGAAGCAGGCGCTCTTCGAGGCGACCACTCGCGCGGGTCTCGAGCGCCTGGCGCTGAAGCGGAAGAAGGGCTTCGGGGCGTCGATGATCGTCAACCCGGTCCTCGGTTCCCAGACGACCCTCGGAGGCTGAGTCCATGGCCGTCGATGCGAAACAGGTCCTTGCGCGGTTCGCGCAGCTTCAGCAGATCCGGCAGCCCTTCGAGCAGCACTGGGAGAGCATCGCCGAGGTCATGATGCCGAGGAAGCGCGGGATTCTCTCACGCAACAAGAAGCGCGAGGGGCAGAAGCTGACCGACCTGCAGTACGATGGCACGGGTACGCGCTCCGCCGAGAAGCTGGCGTCGTTCATGCACGGGTCGATGACCGCGTCGAACTTCCCGTGGTTCGGCCTGCAGACCCGCAACGTCGGGCTGATGGACTCGAAAGCCGTCGCCGACTGGCTGGAGGAATGCGCCGAGCGGATGCTGGCGGCGTTCGCCATGAGCAATTGGGACTCGGAGGCTCCCGAGGCGTACCTGGACAACATCATCTTCGGCACGGCCTCCCCGATGTTCATCGAAGAGGATGAGATCGACACGCCGGGCATACAGTTCGGCGGGCTTCTATTCACGGCGATCTCCCTGGGCGATGCGTGGTGCGCGGAGAACCGGCGCCGGAAGATCGACACGGTCTACTGGCAGACGTCCATGCCCGCGATCGACGTGGTCAACGACTGGCCGGATACGGTCTCGCAGTCGACGAAGCAGGCTTCCATCAACCGCCCGTACGATCCGATCAACGTCCTCATGGCGATCGAACCGCGGAAGAACGCCCCGCGCGCCACTGACCGCCGCCCGTTTTCCTGGGAGATGCCGTACGCCTGTTACTACCTCGAACCCGACCGCAGGAACCTGCTCGAAGAGAAAGGCTTCCGCGAGTTCCCCGCGCCGACTCCCCGGTGGTCCCGAGGGAACGGCGAGCGGATCTACGGCCGCGGCCTGGGCGACTCCGCGTACCCGGACGTCCGTACCCTGAACGAGGCGGTACGGTTCAAGCTCATGTCGCTGGCGATGGCGCTCTTCCCGCCGCTGCTCAAGGACATCGGGCTGGCAGGATCCATCCGCTGGCTTCCGGGAGCGGTCCACGACGTCAACGGCAAGGCCCTCGGGATGACCCCGCCCGTCCAGCCGATCCTGAACGGCGCCAAGTTCGACGTCGCGGAAGTGGAAGAAGAGAAGATGCGCTCCGTGATCCAGGAGGCGTTCCACTCCGGGCTGCTGCAACTCCCCGAAAAGGAGATGACGGCGCAGGAGGCCCACCTGCGGATCCAACTCATGATGCGGGTCCTCGGCCCTGGAGTGCTCGGCCGGCACAAATCGGAGTTCCTCGACCCGACGATTGCGCGGGCCTTCAGCCTCATGCTCCACGGCGGCGCGCTTCCGCCCCCCCCCGACGAGATCCTGCAGGCCCCCCCCGAAGAACGATCCATCGACGTGGTCTACAAGGGACCGCTTGCGGCGGCGCAGAGGTCGCAGGATACGCTGGCGATCGACAGCCAGATCGACGCCACGCTGTCGATCTACGAGCGGACGGAGGACCCCGATATCCTCGACACCATCGATTTCGACGAGGCCATGTGGAGCCGGTCTGCCGGAGGGTCCGTTCCGTCGAAGGTCATGCGGGGCAAGGACCAGGTCGCGGCACGGCGCGAGGCGCGGGCGAAGGCTCAGGCGGACGTGCAGGCCCGGGAAGAGCGGACGGCGATGGCGGACGAGATGGCGACGAAGGCGAAGGCAGAGAAGGACCTTGCGGCGGCTGACACCGGCATGGGCGAGCGCACCCGCATGGTGCCCCAGGCGGAGATGGGGCTGTGAAGCCTGGCCCCACGAACCAGCAGCGGCTGCTCAAGGAGATCATCGAGGAGCGCGACCGCCTCACGCGCGGCGCCACGCCCGACAAGCTCATGGCCTACAAGATCACGTTCGCCACCCCGGAGGGTATGAAGGTGCTCGCCGACCTGCGGGCGTCGTACGGAGGGATATCTTTCGTGCCGGGGTACGGAGACGTGACGGCGTTCAATGAGGGACGCCGGTCCGTGTACGACGACATCATGACCGTCCTCGCCATCGTGGCGCAGATGGAACAAGCGGAACAGCAAGGAGGCTGAATTTATGGCAGACGAGATCGTGGCGCAGGAGTGGTTCACCGGGCTTCCTGATACCCTGAAACCCGACGCGGCTGTGTTCGAACCGTTCAAGGACAAGCCGGTGACCGACGTCCTGGGCGCGTACCGGGACCTGTCGAAGAAGTCCGCGGACTTCGCCGTCCCTGCCACCCCCGCGGATTACGGCATCAAGCTGCCGACGATCCCGGAGGGAGTGCCGGTCGACGAGAAGGGCCTCGAGGGCTTTCTCGCCAAGGCGCACAAGGCGGGCGTCCCGGCGAAGGCGCTACAGGCGCTGGTGAACGACCAGGTGGCGGAGGCGATCGCGTTTCACGACGAGGACAAGAAGTCCGCCGCCGCGGCGCAGAAGGAGCTCGAGACGTCCTGGGGAGACAAGTTCGACCAGAACAAGGCTCTCGTGGAACGCGAGATCGCGACGCTTCCAAAGACCATGCAGGACCACATCCAGAAATCCGGCCTCGGCGCCCACCCGCACCTGTATGAGTTGATCTTCCTCGTCGCTTCCGCCAGGGGCGAGGGGCGCCTGCGCGCCGGTGGAGACTCGGGGGCCACGACCAAGTCCCACGCCGAGCGCCTGTACGGCGGGACGAAGTAACGCACGTTTTTTCAAGGGCGCTTTGACGCCCTTCGATCTGCCGATTCACCACACACCATCCCGAAAGGAGCACGACCATGGCAACACTGGGCGCTGGCTGTCTCACGCTGGCCGATTGGGCGAAGAGCCTCGATCCGAACGGACGCGTCGCGGCCGTAATCGAGCTGCTCGCGCAGACGAACGAGATCCTCGAGGACATGCTGTTCAAGCAGGGCAACCTCCCCACCGGGGAGCGCACCACGATCCGAACGGGGCTGCCGTCCGTCTACTGGCGGCTACTGAACCAGGGCGTCGCCACGAGCAAGTCCACCAAGGCGCAGATCGACGCGCACTGCGGGATGCTCGAGGCGTGGTCCGAGGTCGACCTGGACCTGGCGAAGCTCGCCCCCGACGTCGGAGCGTTCCGGCTCTCCGAGGCGAAGGCGTTCATCGAGGCGATGAACCAGGAGATGGCGCAGACGCTGTTCTACGGCACGGCGGCGTCCCCGGAAGAGTTCATCGGCCTGGGCGCGCACTACTCCGCGATCTCCGGCGCGGCGAACGCGCAGAACATCCTCGACGGCGGAGGGACGGGGTCCGACAACTCGTCCATCTGGCTCATCGTGTGGGGCGAGAACACCGTCCACGGGATCTTCCCGAAGGATTCCGAAGCGGGCCTCATCCACGAGGACCTGGGCATCGTCACGGTGGAGACCACGGCCGGAGTGGCCGGCTCCCGGATGCGGGCGTACCAGGACCGGTTCCAGTGGAAGTGCGGCGTTGTGGTGAAGGACTGGCGGTACGCGGTCCGGATCTGCAACATCGACATCTCCGACCTGACCGCCGAGAACGTCGCGGCGGCGTATCTCCCGAAGCTCATGAAGCGGGCGATGGACCGGATCCCGTCGTACGCGATGGGCAGGGCGTCGTTCTACGCCAACCGGACGGTGAAGTCGTTCCTCGGCGTCCAGGCGATGGACAAGAGCCAGAACGCCCTCTCGATCCCCGCGGCGGCGATGCAGTTCGGCAACCCGGTCCGTGGCGGACTCGACTTCTTCGGGATCCCGCTCAAGACCTGCGACGCGCTGACCGAGGCCGAGGCCCGGATCACCTGATCCGAAACGTAGTACCGACTCGCAAACCACTACCTCCTGAAAGGAGACGATCATGGGATTCAGGGACGCACAGACGCAGCTTTGCAGCGCGCAGGCGTTTTCCGCCGATGCCGTGTCGGAGAACACCTACGACAGCGGCGCAGCCGGCAACGACATCACCGAGGGGGAGCCGCTCGCGGTGGTGATCACACCGACCGTGGCCGCCAAGGTTTCCGGCGGCACGGAGACCTACCAGTTCGACGTCATCCAGGACGACGACGCGGCGCTCGGATCTCCGTCGATCATCGTGTCCCGGGTGATCGCGGGGGCCGACCTTACGGTCGGTTCCCGTCACGTCATCCCGATCCCGCCGGGCGCCAAGACCCTGCGGTACCTCGGGCTGAACTTCGACGGCTCCAACACGCCGACCGTCACCGTTGACGCGTTCATCGTTCCGCTCTCCATGGCCGGCGGCGGGAAGAACTACGCCGATGGCTTCAGCATCACCTGATCGGTGGGTGAGCGATGAGAGTCAGAGCGATCACATTCGGAGAGTACCGCGGCAAGCGGAAACCGGGGGCCGAGTTCGAGTTCGACGGCAAACCTTCTGGCCGGTGGATGGAGCCGGTCGACGACGCCGCCCGGGCCGCGTTCAAGAAGGCGGGCATCAAGGTCGCCCCGAAAGTCGAACCTCTCCCCGCGCCCCCGGGGGGAGAAAAGACCAACCCGGCGGGTGATGCGATCAAGGATCCCCCGGGGGGCAATCCCGCCGTAGGCTCCACCGGAGACAAGAACGTCATCTGACACCAGACGGGGGCCGGATCGGCCCCCGCATTTCAAGGAGGTTCCGATGCGCAAATACGCTCTTCTCTTCCTGGCTTTCCTGCTCATGACGGCGGGCGTCGTGGTTCCAGCCTTCGCAGGGAATCCGTACGTCGCCACAGCTACACTGGCGTTCGCCACCGACAACGTGACCACCCCGGCGGTGGCGATCCCCAAGGGCGCCACCAAGCTCGCCGTGTACGTACCCACGATCGAGGCCTCCACCGTCTTCCTGCAGGTCAGCGGGGACGGGGGAACCACGTACGCGGATTACCGATCGACTCCCAACGGCACCAACATGATCCTCACCGGCCCTGCGTCCGGCACGGGAGCACTCACCTTTGACGTCCCTGGCGGCATCGGAGCGTTCACCCACCTGAAGGTCAAATGCGGGACGGGGCAGACGGCGAATAGGGCCTTCAAACTGTTCATGTGGTGACGCGAAAAAGCCACGAACTGAGGGGCGCTCCTCTTTGCAGGGGGGCGCCCTCTGGTTGGTCGCTTTCATGGGGCCGGATCCAACCTGAACGATACACGGGAGGGACGACAATGGCGGACGGAACGGGACGGAGCGAGTTCCTCGGCGCGGCGACGGCGATACGGCGAATCCGGGCGCTCCTCGAGGGGAAGCGTAAGGAGATCGACAAGGACCTGGGATTCTTCAACCAGGCGGAGATGGCGCTGGCCGTCCTGGGGGAGGCGGACCGGGAGCGCACTCAGGTCGAGGCGAAGATCGCCGCGGCGAAAAGCCGCCTCGAGGAGATCGCCGCCAAGGTTACCGCCGCGGAGGCCGCCTCCCTCAAGACGATCGCTGGATTCAATGATGAAGTGGAGAGGGAAAAGCGGAAGACCGAGGGCCTGAAAACCCAGGCCTCCGACAAGCAGAAGTCCTTCGCGGCCGCGATCTCCGCGCTCGATGCCGAGTTAGCGGTCGCGGAGAAGAGGGCGCGCGGGCAACTGGAAGCCCTCATCGCCCAGATCGTCGAGAAGGAAGCCGCGCTCTCCGCGCTCCGTGACACCATCGCCTCCCTGGCGAAGCTGTAGGAGCGTCCCGTGGCCGAGAAACCGTACGCGATCCTGAACACAGGGCGCGAGTTCGAGGGAGTCGGTCTCATAAAATGGGAAGGGCTCGCGGTGAACGATACCGGCGCTCCCTTCAGGTTTCCCCGCCACACGGATCGCTCGGTAGAAGCCAAGGGGGTGTTCGGTGTGGGCGGAGCGTGCGTGATCGAGGGCAGTCTGGAAGTGATCCCCACCTCGTACGCCCAGCTGAACGATGCCGATAACAACCCGCTGTCCCTCTCGGTGGATAAGATCGAGTACGTCCGTGAAAACGCCACCAACATCCGGCCTCGGGTGAGCGCGGGCGACGGCACCACGCTGCTGGACGTGTACCTGCTCATGTCCAAATAGGAGGAGGAATCGTGTCGAAGGTCACCATCATCGTCGAGCTGGTCGACAACAAGGTGCTACAGGGGACGCTCGCTCGCCGCCCTCCAGTCCGAGATCGACGCGCTGAAGCAGAGGTTCGCGTAGACAGATGTCTCTGACCCTTACATCCGTCTGGGGCCACACGCCCCGCCCGTGGGAGTACGAGGTGCGCGTTGATTTTGAAGATGATGCTGGCAACATCTTCAAAGAGTGTATCAAGGAGTTACCGTAAATGGCGTCCGACGCTTTTACCAACACAGATGGGACTGCACTATCCACCCACAATGCGAATTGGGGGCAACTTGGAGGATACGTCCTTGCTGATTTAACAATCGTTAGTAACCAAGTAAGGATAGCGGCGTGGGGTGAATCGGGGGCACGTTATACGGCCAGCAGTATAGATTTATCACAAGCAGTGCAGGAAGCCGTTAGCGAAGTTAACCATCATACTCATGTATGCGTTAGGGCGTCTGCATCGGTAAAAGGATATCATTTTAAGTTGTTGGAGATCTCTGGTGGCAACTGGACTACTCTCACGGCTTATAAAGACGGAGCATGGCTCGGAGCAACCACTGTCTCCATATCTGCCGGGGTTACTCATACATTAAAGATAACGGCGTCTGGCACATCTACTGTGACAATAAAGTGTTATGTAGACAACACGGAATATCTGAGTCTGACAGACTCGGCTACTCCGTTGGGAACGGGGAACCCGGGATTTATTCTTGATGGCGAAAGCATTGAGGCTAAGGCCGACGACTGGACGGATGGCGCGGCGGGGGGTGGGGGGGCGGCGGCCGTTTTCATGCATCATCAAAACATGATGGCGGGGAACTGACATGTACCTGAAGCAATCTACTGCGTTCACGTTCCGCCTCGGCCCGTTCGTCGATTCCACCGACGGGAACACGGAGGAAAACGCACTTACCATCGCGGCCGCCAGTGTACTTCTTTCCAAGGCCGGTGGAGCGTTGACCGCAAAGAACGAAGCGACCGCGCTTACCGGGACGGGGGCGAACGCGCATTATACCTGCGTGCTCAACGCCACGGATACGGGCACGCTCGGAACGCTTAGAGTTTGGGCGCACATAACCGGTGCGCTGGCCGTCTATAAAGACTTCATGGTCCTTCCGGCGAACGTGTACGATTCGCT
>JAENIX010000196.1 GCA_016844415.1 Actinomycetota bacterium
AAGCGAACCGCAATGCGGACGACCACCGCCTGCCGGCCTCCTCCGTCTTTCCCTGCCGGAAGGACTCGTCGGCGCTGTTTTTCAGCCCGGCGAGCGCCGCGGGAAAGTCCGTCGTCACTCCAGCGTGGCCGGGGCTGTCCTTCCAGGTAGCGGCGAACATCTCCAGCGCGCGTTCGTAATTCGTTTCCGCCAACGCCGCCACCCCTTGGGCATATGCGCGGTCCGCGGGAGTGGCGGGAAAAGGGGCTGAAGTGCGACCGGCGCATCCTCCCCCGAGAATGACGGCTATCAATGCAACGGGTAGAACCCACCGCATCACAGCGCCATACCCTTCCATTCCGCTGTCTCCTGTTGGGGCATTTCCTTCACCATCTCGACGAGAGCATCGGTCAGCATCGGAGAGAATTGCGTCCCCCGGAACCGGAGGATCTCCTCGACCGCTTCCGCCGGGGAAAGCCCTTTCCTGTAAGGCCGTGTGGATGTCATGGCGTCGAACGCGTCGACTAGAGCGATTATTTGGGCGTGGACGGGGATTTCCGAATCGCGCTTCCCGTCGGGGTACCCGTTCCCATCGTACCACTCGTGGTGGGCCCTCACCACAGGGACGTACCGTTTCAGGGAGGGGGCCATATTGAGTATTTCGGCTCCGTCGGCGGCGTGCGTGCGTATCTCCACGTACTCGTGCTGGGTGAGCGACTGCTTCTTGAGGAGGATGTCGTCGGGGGTCCGGATCTTCCCCACGTCATGAAAGAGACAGGCCTTATCGAGGTGCTCCAGTTCTTCCTCGGAGAAGCCGAGCCGCCGCCCCAGCTGGCAGGAGATGCGGGCGACTCGCGTGGAGTGGCCAAGCGTGTAGGGATCCCTTGCGTCTATCGACGCCGCGATCACCCGTACCATTCCGACATAGGCTTCTTCAAGGTCCTTGGCGTACCCGCTGAGCCGGTCCTGCTGGGCGATGATCGTCTCCGCCATCCGGTTGAAATTCCGGGTCAGATCTCCAAGCTCGTCTCTTCCCCGGACCGGGATCGGGTGAAACGTCTGTCCGCCGGCCAGCTCGTTGACGCCGGCGGAGAGTTTCTTCACGGGGGTGGTGATAAGGGATGCCAGCGCCAGGGTCCCCAGCAGCGCGATCCCCAGTATGATCGACGCCGTGATGAGCACCGATCGCTCCACGCCCCGCTGCGCCAGGAGCAGGCTTTCCTGCGACAGGGCGACCGATGCCGTCCCCACGCGTTTTCCCGCGAATATGACGGGGGTGGTAAACTCGAACATGCTGTGTCCCTCCCGGGAAACCTCGTCTGCCCGGGTTTCGAGAAACGATCCAAGGAGAGACGAGCGGTCGGGACTGTCGTATGTCTTTCCGCGCTCTTCGACCCGGCTGTGGGCGACGATTATGTTGCCGGTGTCCCGTACCGCCACAAACTCGATGTCCGAAGAGCTTTTTCCGGTTTCGGCGGCAAGGCTGTCAAGCGCAAGCCGGTCTCCGGAAAGGAGGGAATATCCCGCGGAGAAGGCGACTATCCGGGAGATCGCGACCCCCCGTTGCAGAAGGTCCCTTTGGATCGCCGCGTCCGTTATCCTCATGACGGCGGCCGCAACGGTCGCGACGAGGATGAAGACCAGCGGGAGCAGGAACCCGAGCAGCTTCGCGCGGATCCCGGGCAAGAACCACCGCCGGCCGTTCCTGTCTTCCGGTTTTCGGATCGTATATCGCATATACTATGATTATAAAGGAAATGCCGTCCGGCTGTTTTCCTGATTTCCGCAACCTATCGATGTTCCGGGGAATCTAAAGCACACCAAAAGGAGGTTTTTCCCCTCAATGGCCATTCCCGGAAAAGTTCGCCCTGTCGGATGGGGGCACGCGGTGCTTAAGGTTAGAAGCCTGGAGCGGTCCGAACGTTTCTACACGGACGAGATCGGCTTCCGCGTCGTCGGACGTCGGACCGGCATGTGTTTCCTGTCGCTTGACAAGGAGCACCACGACCTAGCGCTCTTCGAGGCCGGTCCACGCGCGCAGATGCCGGGCGCCGGCAATCTCGGCGTGGTCCACCTCGCCTTCGCGATGGAAAGCGAGGAAGCGCTGAAGGAGTTCTACGCGTATCTCAAGGGCAGGGCGCAGATCCTTGGAGCGGTGGACCACGTTATCTCCCGCAGTTTTTATATAACCGATCCGGATGGTTACATAATCGAATTCTATGCGAATGCTCCTCTCGAGGAGTGGTTCGACATCCCGAATCCCTTCGAAAGGGACCGTCCCTACAACCCGGGCAAATCGGTTCCCGAAAAGGAACCGACCCCCGGGGGAAATGAATAATTTACGGATGCGGCCGTCCATTCAAGTGTACCGTCGTTATTCGTCGATCAGATCGGGAAATCGATGCGGCTTGCCGCCGCAAGGGAGGTGCGGATGAAGAAATTGAAGGAAACGGCCCTGTTTCTGGCGGGGACCTGCGCGGCGGTGGTTCTGCTCTGCGCCGCCGTTCCCGCGCATTCCGAGGTGAACGTCAACATCAACATCGGCCCCCCGCCGATCGTGGTCCACGAGCCCGAGTTGATCGTGGTCCCGCGCACGATGGTCTACTTCGCGCCGGGCGTGGGGGCGGAACTTTACTTCTACCGCGGCCGCTGGTGGTCGCGGCATGAGGGCCGGTGGTTCCGCGCAAAGTCCTATAACGGGCCATGGGCGGTCATCGGCCCCCGCTACGTTCCCGCGGAGATCGTCCGTCTGCCCAGGGACTATCGGACGGTCTATGTGCGGGAACAGCACGTGCCGTACGGGCAGCTGAAGAAGCATTGGAAGCGCCGGGATGACGAACGCAGGAGGCGCGTGGGGGAATGGAAAGAGGAGAAGCGGGAGCGCAAGATGGAGCAGCGGGAGCGCAGGGAGGAGCAGAAGGAGCACAGGGGCCACGGACAAGGCAACTGAGGCGACACGGGACAACCGTAGCCTCCGTATTGTTGGAGTATATTCGGAGAACAGGTGTCTTGCAGGGGGCTTAAACGATTGCCTGCAGGACTTCGTTGGAGACGAACAACAGCTTTTCGGGCAGGCGGAGTCGGGTGCCATCTTCCTTGAGCTTGCCTGTACGGACGAGCGATTCCACGGCCCTTCGCACGGCTTCCGGCGGAGGGCCGGTTTTCATTTCGATCTCCGCGAGATCGATCCCCTCCAGCATTCGCAGCCCCGCAAAGAGCGATTCCTTCCAGGCGTCCTCCCCGATTCCTTCCAGGCGTCCTCCCGATCGCAGACATGAACGTCCTCCCATGGCAGTCGTCTCTCCTCGATGGCGCGACGGTAATCGGAGAGCGAGGGTGGATTGGCCGTACGCATCCCGAATGCGGCCTTGTCCTGCGGGAAGAGGAGTCCGTGGGCGGAGGGGCCAAAGCCAAGGTACCCTTCACGCCGCCAATACTTGATGTTGTGAAGGCATTCCGCTCCGGGGCGTGAGAAGTTGGATATTTCGTAATGGCGGTAACCCGCGCGGGAAAGGACGCGACGCGTTTCCTCGTACATGTCCGCCACGGCATCGTCCGTTGGCATCCGCAGTTCTTTGCGCCCGACCGCCCCGTGGATCGGGGTGCCCGGCTCCGGCGCGAGCGCATATGCGGATATGTGGGCGGGCAGGAACGTGACGGCCATATCAAGATCGGCCGCCCAGTCGGTGGCCTCCTGCCCAGGGATCCCGAAAATGAGGTCCATGCCGATCGAGGAGAACCCGGCATGTCTCGCGTCCCGGTGCGCCGCCCGGACCTCCTCGACGCCGTGGATCCGCCCGAGAGTTTCAAGCGTCGCCTTGTTGAACGACTGCACGCCGATGCTGACGCGGTTGAACCCTCCCGCACGGAGAGTCAGGAAATCCTCCGCGGAGACCGTGCCGGGGTTGGCTTCCGTCGTCACCTCCGCGTCCGGCTCGATCGGAAACCGCTCCTTCAGGGCGGCGAGGATCCCGCACAGCGCATCCGCCCCTAGCACGGTCGGCGTTCCCCCGCCGAAGAAAACGGTGTCCGCCAGTACAGCCGCCTCGCCGGGGAATTTCCCCGCGAACAGGTCCATCTCCCGGACGAGCAACCCGAGGAAATCCTCGATGGCCGCCCTGTCTCCCGCGACCGAGTAGAAGTCGCAGTAGGAACACTTCCGAACGCAGAACGGTATGTGGACGTAAATTCCCCGCATCGAACCATTATAAATAAAACATTCCAATGAAACGATTTGAAGAAGTTTAAAACGGCAAATCAAACCGGAATGCCTACTGACACTTTGGCTTGACACCGCCGCCTGCGCATCATTTAATGTCTGGAATTTTCCCGGCGCCGCTGGAGGCGTCGGCAAGTGGTCCCGCTCGCCTCAAACAGTCCCATTTATCAGCCGACTCGGGGCATGTTGGCCGCTCTTCCGGGAGGAACCGCGAGTGACCGACGAACTCGTTCTGCAGCCGGATAAGATCACCGACGATCATCGCCAGCGGTTGCTGGCCGCGATCGCCCTCGCAAGCGAGGCCGTCGCGTCTTTCTATCCGATGCGGACTTTCATCCACCACAATCCACTCCACGGCCTCGAGCATCTGCCGTTCGACGAGGCGATCCGCAAGGCGCGGAAATTGACCGGCGGCAACGGCTACCTGTCCAACGAGGAGTATCGCGGTTTTCTTGCGGATGGGCGGATCGACAGGGGCGATTTGATGATCGCGATAAGACGGCTCGCCCCCGGATTCGTCGAGCGTCAGCCGGCAGGCGGGCGGATGATAGACCCGGTCGACGTGCTTGGAATCCACATGGCCGCCGGAATCGACCCGATCGAGCCGGAAGCCTTCAGGGACCTGGTTCACAGGAAAGGGATTCTCAGGCGGTTTTGCCCCGATCTGCCGTCCGACATCCGCGGCAGGCTGCTGGCCGCCGGACGCGCGCAGAACGCCGGTCCACCCGGCGAGCCGGATGTTGCGGAGGACGCGGAAAACCGGATCGCATCGGCTCTCTGGTCGGCCGTTCTGGACGCCCTCGATCTCGGAGGGACGGCGCCGGACGGCCGGCATGGGCAAGGCGGGGCCGATGAGGAGGAAGGCGTCGAGCGCGAGGCCCTGATGATGGCAGCCGCCGGGACGGATGCCGTAAAAGCCGCGGCCGCTTCGGCCGGCCTGGAGTCGCTGGTCGACGACCTTGGGTGCATCGGCGACGGGATGACCGTGGGAGAGTGGTGCGGCCGCCTGGCGGGAGTCGACATCGTCGGCTCCATCAACCGGGAAACGATCAAATGGTGTTCGGCATTCCTGGACCAGGGGATGGCAACGTGGGCGCCCCCGGGAAGGAAGAAGGGGTTCTACCCCTTCTGGCGGGACCTCGCCGCGCGTGATTTCTCCGGGCGGTTCCTGGGGATCAGGGGATTTCGCGGCCTCGTGAAGCGCCTGCCCGCCCAGCCCGAGGACGCCCTGATCGAGAGCATGCGCGCGCTGGGCGTCCGCGAAAAGGTCTGGATCGAATACCTTGAGCGGCACCTTGCCCAGCTGCCGGGATGGGCCGGGTTCGTGAAGTGGCGCTCCGAGTCGCACGATTACCGGTGGCAGCGGCGGTACCCCATCGAGCTGGTCGATTATCTCGCGGGGGATCTGCACTCGCTGGCCGCGCATTTCCGGGGCCACCCGGCGGAGTACCTCGCAAGGAGTCGAACCGCCGCCGCGAAGGTACCGGGCGCCGCAAGCCCGCATCAACCTGCCGACGGGCGGGAACCCGGGTCGGACAGGGCCTGGGACCTGTTCGGCCGGATCCTGCACTTATACGATGAAAACTCAAGGCGCGATCCGTGGTCGGCGCTCGGACGCGACGCCTGGCGCCTGTTTCGCCTCGCGCAGTTCCTGTCCCTGTCGCCTGGGGAGGTCCGGGCGATGTCCGTACGGGAGGCGCGGGCGCTGCTTTCGATCGTTGACCGACTGCCGCCTGACGCGCACGGCCCCATATGGCTGGAGGCCCACGAGGTCCAATACAGGAACGCGCTGCTTTCCCGGCTGGCCGCAAACCGGGGCGGCGATCCCGGGGTTCCCTCCCGATCCGGGGGACGTCCCCTGGCGCAGGGGATATTCTGCATCGACGTGCGCTCCGAAGGCCTTCGCAGGCACTTTGAAGCGGTGGGCGACAACGAAACGTTCGGGTTCGCCGGCTTTTTCGGCGTTCCCATAGGGTTCCGGGGGTTCGGGCAGCAGGAAGACTCGGCGCTCTGTCCCGTCCTGATCAAGCCGAAGTGCGTGGTTGTCGAGTTCCCGCGTGCGGGGGCCGAGCGCGAAGGGGAGCGGGCGCTTCGGGGCCGTGCCTGGGACGGCATCGTCCACGGCGTCGTGCAACGACTCGAGCGTCATTTCGCGGCCTCCTACGCTCTGGTCGACCTGCTCGGAGGATTTTTCGGCCTCTCGCTCATCGGCCGCACCCTGTTCCCGGCGGCGACGCGACGCTTGGCCTCCCACGTCCATCACGCCGTGGTTCCGCCCGCGGCGACGCGGCTGACCGTTGGCAAGGTCGGCCGCATGGAGGCCGAGGATCTCGTCGCCGGCCTCGACCAGCCCGACCGCGCCGCCCGCCTAGAGCGGCTGGGGACACAGGGGTTCACAAGGGAGGAACAGGCCCTTTACATCGAAACCGGGTTGCGCTCAATGGGCCTGACGGTTTCGTTCTCCCGCATGGTCCTCGTCTGCGCCCACGGGAGCGAGTCGACCAACAATCCGTACGTGGCGGCGCTGGATTGCGGCGCCTGCGGAGGGGCCCCGGGGGGGCCGAACGCCCGCGTGTTCGCGATGCTTGCAAACAAACCCTCGGTCCGGGCGGCGCTGCGGGAGCGTGGGATCGACATCCCCGGGGATACCTGGTTCATGGCCGCCCAGCACAATACGACGACCGACGATATAGAAATCCTGGATGAGTGCGACTGCCCGGACACGCACAGGGAGTATCTCAAAAAGATACGCCGGGACCTTGACGAGGCGGGCGCCCGTCAGGCGCAGGAACGTTGCGGGCGGCTGCCGGGGTCCCCGGCCGGCCTCACGCCTCGCGCCGCGCGCCGGCACGTGGAGCGCCGCAGCGCGGATCTCGCACAGGTGCGCCCCGAGTGGGGGCTGTCGAGCAACGCCGCGTTCATAGTGGCGCACCGGTCGCTGACGCTGGGGCTCAACCTCGGCGGGCGGGTGTTCCTCCACTCCTACGACTGGCGCAGAGACGCCAAGGGGACGGTGCTCGATGTGATCATGACCGCTCCCCTCATCGTCGGGGAGTGGATCAACATGGAGCACTACTTCTCCACCGTGGACAACAAGGTGTACGGAAGCGACAGCAAGGTAATCCACAACGTCGTGGGAGGGTTCGCGGTCATGCTGGGCAGCGGCGGCGATCTTCAGACGGGATTGCCGCGCCAGACGGTGATGGCGGGAGAAACGCGATATCACGACCCCCTGCGCCTGCTCGCGGTGATCGAGGCGCCGACCGACCGCATCGAAGAGATAATAAGGCGCCATCACATACTTCAGCACCTGTTCGACAACGGGTGGGTCAACCTGGTCTCGCTCGATCCGCGGACCGAAACATTCCATCGCTACCTGCCCGGTTTCGCCTGGGAACGGCTCGCCGTCGATCCGGACTGCGCGCGCCGCCGCTCCGCTTGAGCAGGCGATTCCCGGAAGGACGGAACAGGAAAGGAACCACCCGGAGCATGCGAAAATGACGTGGATGCCTGCGTACCTGTCGTCGAACCTGCTGACGGCGCTGATTTTCTTCCCGCTGGCCGGGGCGCTGCTGCTCTTCTTCCTGCCGAAGGGGAACCTGCGCCTGATCCGGAATACGACCCTGCTCGTGACCCTGGCGGAGTTCATCCTCTCGCTGCCACTGGTCTTCGGGTTCGACGACGCCACCGCG
>JAENIX010000021.1 GCA_016844415.1 Actinomycetota bacterium
ACTGCACTCCCGTCCGATTGTCGTAGTCAACACCCTGGGCTGGTTCGACCCCATCCTTTCCTTCTGCAGGAGCGCGGTCGGGTTCCGAACGGTTTCTCCACGGAACCTCGAACTTTTCGATGTAGTCCCATCCGCCGACAGCGTGATCGACACGCTCCTGCGCCGCCGATTGCCGGCTCACCCGCCCGGCCGCCTCGCCCGTACTTAGCGCGCGCCTTTGCGCAGTTCCAGCAGGTAGTTGACCACCGAAGAACAGAAGACGACGAGGAACGTCGCCTCGGGAAGCGCGACCGGCTCCCCGGTGGACGATGCTCCGGGAAGGCCGCTGACTTCGTGGCAGCGGCGCATGGTCGCTTCCATACCGGCCGCCAGCTCCGGCGGCATTCCCTGAAACCCAGGAACGGGAGCGACGGTACCAATGGCGACCTTTCCCGTCCCTCCGCTCAGGGTGCGGACCACGGCCGCCACCGACAGGAGCGCTTCGCGCACCGCCTCCTGCGGCGCCGGCTGAGGCCGCCGAGACAGGAATGCGATCGCGGTTTCAAGGTGCCGCGATGCGGCGGTGAGGTCGAAAAGGTTAAGCCTCTCTTCCGCGGTGGCAACCGCGTCGAACCCGAGGGAATCCGGCAAGGGGACGAACGTGTCACGGAGCAACCGCACCGGCGCGCCTTCCTGTTCCAGCAGCCCGTTCAGGCTGCGCCGGATGAGCTTCCGGTCAACCTCCTTCAACCCCGCCATGTCGTCCGAGAGGAGAAATTCAAACAGGTCGTAGACGCGATGATCCTCCAGCGCGAAAAACCGTTCCTTGAAAAGACGACGGGAACCGTCGTTGTCCGCGGCGGGAAGGTCGTCGATCGGCTCCTTGAAGAAGGCGAGACAGGAACCGCGCAGCACCGCCGTCCAGACCGTCTTAGAATGGTCCGTGGACGAGACCACCCGGTAAAGTAGGTTCCAAAGCGAGTTCATCAACGCGGATCCGGCTGGGGATATGCGATCGTCGGTCACCGAATGCTCCTGAAATCGGTTTTTCGTAGATTTACCACGAATACAAGGTAATTGAAAACCGGGACGCCCCCTAATGCCGCTCCCAACCGACAAAAGCCCCTGCGGCATGACGCCATCCCGTTTCCCCGGCGTCAAAAAAAACCCCGGATTGGCTCCGGGGTTCCTTCATGCATCTTGTGTATGTTTGTGTGGTTGACTGGCCGCCTCGTCCGGGTGCTCCCTGCCGGGCCCTACCCCTCCCAATGACCGGGGATCCAGACCCTCACTTCGGTATTGCCGTAGTGGCCGGGGGCCCAGTAGCGCCGGGTCGTGTTTCCGTAATCGTCATCGTCGTCGTATCCGCGGTGATTACGACCGGCTCTCTCAACCTCCCAGTGCCCCGGGATCCATCGCTGGTCTATCCGGGTTTCATAATGCCCGGGCACCCACACCTGCTCGGGGGGATAATAATACCCGGGCGGAGGGGCGTATGCAGGCGCCGGATAGGGTTGCGAATGCGCGATGGCCTGGCTCAGTATGGCAAGCCCGAGGAACCCCGTCAGGACCTTGCCGGTCGTCGCCCATCCCCGATCCCCCGCGGAAACGGGGGCCGCCGTGATCATAGCCAGCATGCATGCCGCGATAAATATCGCCATCATCTTTTTCATCGCTATCTCCTCCTTCGAAACCGTTCGTTCCTGACAGTTTAAACCCGGCTTTCTTCGATTTTGTTTCCCCGGTCAACCGTCAGACGAGGAAAGAGGGGAGGAAATTCAAAGGGGAAAACTATTCCGCGGAGATGAGCAGGATCAGAACCCCGGACTGGTGTGGTGGCCCCCCCACCAGCACCATCCCTCCGCGGCTAAGGCCGAGAGTCGTCGTCAGCAGGTTCTTCCCGCCTTCCATTATCTGCACGGCAAGACGGACCTTGTTCTCCGGGGCGGCGGAGGGGGTCACCCGCATCGAGCGGCCTCCGGGAAGGCTGAATTCCCCGGTTTCCCCGACCGCGAGGGTGCGCTTCATCCTGTCGAGAAGACTGTACGAAGAATAGCTGAACATGGACTGAAGCTTTGTCTTCAGGGTGGAAAGGGACGGGTCTATCGAGGCGCCCTTGTTGGAGGCGACCACGACCCCGATTTCGACGGCGACCGGGGCGGGGGAAGCAGCCTCCACGGTGCCGGCGGCGAAGAAGAAAACGATAAAAAAGATCAGCGGGACGGGAAGCCCCCGGCAGGTATCACGTCTTGTCATTTTCGATGATCCAGATCACCCGGGGAAGGTCCTCTCCACGGTCCATGAGCGCCACGGTCGCCGTATCCGATTCGATCTCCTCAACGGCGACGTCGAAGCTGCGCGGGTGAAACGGCGCCCTGCTCACCCCCGAAGGATAGAACAGGAGGATCAAAACCGCAAGCGCCGCCGCCGCGGGCAGCCAGAACCATTTCCTGGCCCATGAGGCGTCCATGCCCCGGCTCTTTTTTTCCTCGATCCCGGCCTGCACGCGTGTCCAGAGAACATCGAGCCGGGCAGACTTTTCAGAGGAACGCGACGCCGTCCACAGCCGGAGAAGCTCCCCCACCCTCCGATACGAAGCCGCTTCCGCCGTGCACGATTCGCAGGACTCCAGATGCACCCTGATCTCGGCAGTCTCCCGTGGCGGGAGCATCCCGTCGATCTCTTCCTGGAGAACCTGCAACGCCTTCACGCAGTCCATTTTTCTACCCTTCCCGGTATTCCCTCAGGGCGTCCTTCAGCTTCGCACGCGCGTAATGCAGGCGCGACATGACGGTGCCGACCGAGCATTCGAGCACATTTGCGATCTCATCGTACGGGAGCCCTTCCACCTCGCGCAGCACGATCACCGCGCGGTGGTACTCGGGCAGCTCCCCGATCGCCCTCGTCAGCGCTTCCGACAGCTCCCGGTTCTGCGCAAGCTCCTCGGGGGTCCTGGGGTGCGCCGCAAAATCCGGGGCGGTCACCTCCCCGGAAAGCCATTTCTCATCGAGCGGAACGGTGCGCCCCCTCGACGCCTTCCTCCACCGGTCTATCGCCTGGTTCACCAGCAGCCGGTAGAACCAGGTGTAGAAATTAGCGCCGAACCGGAACTCCTTCAGGTTGTAGTAGGCCTTCACGAACGCCTCCTGGACCACGTCGAGCGCCTCGTCGGCATCTCCGGTGATCCCTACCGCCACGCTGAAGGCCCGGCTCTTGTATCGCTCCATAAGCTCCCGGAACGCCTCCTCCCCGCCGCCAAGAGCTGCGCGGATCAACTCCTCGTCGGGGAGGCCGTGCATATCCTTTTCATTCATATGACGCAAAGCTACCCCGATCTATTCATCGATGCTGAAACGGAAATCAATGGATTTCACCCCAGTTATTGCCGCGGCCAAGAACAACCGTCAGGGGGACCGCAAGCGTGGCCGCTCCCGCCATCGCCTCGCGGACGATCGTCCCGGCCTCTTCCGCCTCCCGTTCCGGCGCCTCGGCGATGAGCTCGTCGTGCACCTGCAGGATCAGGCGCGATCGCAGACCCCGCTCCCTGAATTCCCTGTCGATCCGGATCATAGCCAGCTTGATGATATCCGCTGCGCTCCCCTGTATCGGCGCGTTGATCGCCACCCTTTCGGCCGCTTCCCTGAGCACTTTGTTCTGCGAGTTGATGTCCCTCAGGTAGCGGCGCCGCCCCAGGATCGTCTTTACGAACCCATCCTTTCTCCCCTGTTCCTTTACATGTTCGAGATATCCTCGCACTCCCGGAAAGCGCTGGAAGTACTGGTCGATGTACTGGCGGGCCTCCTTCCCGCCTATTCCTAGCTCGCGGGAGAGCCCGAACGGGCTCATCCCGTAGAGGATGCCGAAATTGATCACCTTCGCGCGCCGGCGCAGCTCCGGAGTGACCCCGGACGGCGAAACCCCGAAAACGCCGCATGCCGTTGCCGTGTGGATGTCCTCCCCTTCGAGGAACCCGCGGGTAAGCTCGGCGTCGCCGCTCATGTGCGCCAAAAGGCGCAATTCAACCTGGGAGTAGTCGGCTCCCACGAAACAACATTCCGGATCCGCCACGAACCCCGACCTGATCCGCTTTCCCAGTTCGGTCCGGATCGGGATGTTCTGGAGGTTCGGGTCGGAGCAGGAGAGCCGGCCGGTGGCCGCCTGGGTCTGGTTGAACGTTGTGTGGATCCGCCCGTCCGCCGGGTCCACCATGCCGGGCAGGACGTCCACATAGGTTGATTTGATCTTCGCCAGCGTCCGGTACTCCAGGACCAGCCGGGGGATTTCGTGGGAGTTCCTGAGCTGCTCCAAAACCTCCACGTCGGTGGAATACCCCGTCTTGGTTTTTTTTACTGGAGGAAGGCCCAGCTTTTCGAAGAGAAGGAACGACAGCTGCTTCGGGGAATTGATGTTGAAGTCCGAACCCGCGATCAGGGCCGTTTTCCCCTCGATTTCCCGTATCCCGCCGTCGAGCTCCTCCGACAGGACGCGGAAGATCTCCGGGTCGATGCGGATCCCCGCCGCTTCCATCCGGCAAAGCACCGGCACCAGAGGCATGTCCACGTCGCGGAATATCCGGGTGAGGTCGGCCTCCCCGAGCTTCCGCTCGAGGACCGCTCCCAGGGCGAGAAGGGCCTCCGCGTTTTCAGCGGCCCGCGCTTCCGGGGTTTCTCCCCCGCCCGCTCCGGCGGCAGCGGGATGATGGCGCGCAAGCAGCTTGCCGATAGTCGGCGTGCCGTCGTCGGGCGCAAGGAGGTATCCCGCCACCTGCAGGTCGAAAAACCGTGAGGGCTCGTTCACGGGAGGCACGCCATGGCGGCGGAAAAGGGACTTGCCGTCGAAGAGAAAAGTCTTGGTGCACAGCGCGGACAGGAGCTGCAGGACATCCGGGATTTCCCCGGCGGGCATAACGAAAGTCCCCCGACCGGGGGAGGAAACGCCGAAAACACCTTCCGCGGCGGGGGCGATGGCTGCCGCCTGAAGTGCTTCCTTCCGTACGCCCTGAAGCAGCTCCGATGCCTTCTCCGCGAGTTTCCAAGTTTCAGGTTCCCTGAAAGCCGTCCCGGCGAGGGGAAGCAGCGGTTCATCGGAAAGGGAAAGATCATCGAGCAATTTCCGGAAGCCGAGTTTCCGGAAGAGCTGCGCGATCCTGGCCGTTTCCATCGGACGAGGCGACAAGGACTCGATGCTTTCCCCGAGAGGAAGGTACCTGTCTATCGTCAAGAGCGTCTTCCATAGCCTTGCCGCGTCGGCGTTCTTCTCGATCTTCTCCTTCCTGCTCCCCTTCAGCCTGTCGGTGTGCGCGAGAAGCTCCTCCAGCGAGCCGAACTCCCGGATCAGTTCGGCCGCCGTCTTTTCGCCGATCCCGGGGACGCCGGGGACGTTGTCGGAAGGATCTCCGGCAAGCGCCAGCAGGTCCACCACCTGTCCCGGCCCCACCCCGAAGACTTCCCGGACCTCGGCCTCCCCGACCATCCTCTCCTTCAGCCCGTCCCGCACGCGGACCCGGGAAGAAACCAGCTGGTAGAGATCCTTGTCGGAGGAGACGATGACGACGTCCATCCCCTTTTCCTCCGCGGCCCGCGCAAGCGTGCCGATGATGTCGTCCGCCTCGGCCCCGGGGAGCTCGATGCGGCGCACTCCCAGCGCGTCGATGACCTCCTTCACGAGGGGGATCTGCACGAGGAGGTCCTCGGGGACCTTGAGCCGGTTCGCCTTGTACTCCGGGTACAGTTCGTGCCGGGGAGTGGGATGCGGAGTGTCGAAGGCGGTGACGATCGCCGCCGGCCGCTCCTCCGAAAGGATCTTCAGCAGGATCCTCGCGACTCCCAGAACCACGTTGGTGGGCGTGCCGTCCGGGGCCGAAAGCCGCGGCACCCCGAAGAAGGAGCGGTATAGGACGTTATGCCCGTCGATCAGATAGAGGGAGGCCATCCGACACCTGCAGGTATTCCACCACGAGCGTTTCCGCGAGGGTGTCCCCCGCACGCTGCCCGTCGGCGTCGTAGAAGCCGAGGTAGGTCTCGATGAGGAGGACGGCCAGGCCGATGGTGTACGCGAGGAAGGGACCGGCGACCGGGATCAGGTAGAACAGGAACGGCGCGGCCACGGTGAGATTGCGCAGCAGCGACGACGGGAAATCCATACCCTCCCGGTCGACGCGGACGACCTTTAACCCCGTCAGCCATTTCCCCGCGCTGCGCCCGCCGGGGAAACCGTCGCACATGAGGATGTAGAAAAGGGAAGCGAACGCGCCGGCGGCACCCGGGAGGTGCCAGAGGGCCATGGCGATGATGAGGTCGGCGGCCTTGGCCACCATGCGCGAGAGGTAACGGGCGCGGCGCGCATCCTTGAAGAGTTCCCTCTGGTCCTGCCAGCGGATCGCCATGCTAGTGCACCGTTACCAGGCGGTACACTAGTCACGCCCCGCCGGATGCCGCGCCGCGCGTGAAGAAGATGAACGCCATCGCGGGGCGCCGGTTCCCCGGCTGGGTCACGAAGTGTATCGACTCGAACCTGTATCCCTCGGCCGTCCACCGATTCAGCGTCTCTTCCATCGCCTGGTCGGTGACGTCCGTCAATTCCGCCACCTTGTATTCCGTCCCGGCTTCCGCCGTTTCCGCCGCCATGCTCACCTCGCCAGGATCCTCGCCGCATCCTTGGCGGAATAGGTGAGGATGAGGTCGGCGCCCGCCCGCTTGATCGCGGTGAGTATCTCCATCATCATCCTCTCCCCGTCGATCCAGCCCAGCTTCGCCCCCGCCTTGACGATCGAGTATTCCCCGCTGACGTTATAGGCCGCAACCGGCAGGTCGAACGCATCGCGCACCCTGCAGATGATGTCGAGGTACGCCAGCGCGGGCTTGACCATCACGATGTCCGCACCTTCCTGCACGTCGAGGGCAACCTCCCGCAGCGCCTCGCGCGCGTTGGGGGGATCCATCTGGTACGACCGGCGGTCGCCGGATTTGGGCGTGCTCCCGGCGGCGTCGCGGAACGGGCCGTAGAAGCCGGAAGCGTACTTGGCCGCGTAGGACATGATGGGGAGGCCGGAGAACCCGTCACCGTCGAGCGCCTCCCTTATCGCCGCGACGCGCCCGTCCATCATGTCCGAGGGGGCCACCATGTCGGCCCCGGCGCGCGCGTGGGTGAGCGCGCTCCGGGCAAGGATGTCGAGCGTCGCGTCGTTGTCCACGTCGCCGTCCCCGGACAGGATCCCGCAATGGCCGTGGTCGGTGTACTCGCAGAAGCATACGTCGGTTATCACCAGTATCCCGGGAACGGCGTCCTTGACCGCGCGTACCGCGGTCTGGATTATCCCCTTGTCGGAGCAGGCATCTTTCCCCAGAGGATCCTTCTTCGCCGGAATGCCGAACAATAGAATCGCCGGGATGCCAAGCGACCTGACCTCCTTCGCTTCCTTCACCAGGTTCTCGACGCTCAACTGGAATACGCCGGGCATCGAGGGAACTTCCTTTCGGATCCCCTTGCCGGCGGCTGCGAACAGCGGGTAGATCAGGTCGTCCACCGAAAGCTTCGTCTCCCTGACCATCCGGCGGAAAAGCTCGTTTTTCCTGAGACGCCGCGGGCGGTATTCGGGGAAGTTCATCGGTCCGGTCCTCCATGGGGCTTATGGGAAGCGAGGCGGGCTTCGATCGCCTCCATCATTCCCTCCAGCGTATATTTTTCGGGCATGATGTCCACCGCAAACTTTTTCTTCGCAATGGCCCGTGCGGTCACTTCCCCGATAGCCGCCAACAGGCTCCGCGAGAGCACATCCGAAGCCTCCCTTTCCCCAAGCAGAAGGAAAAAATTCCTGAAAGCGGACGGAGACGCGAAGGTGCACACGTCCGGGGGCTTCGCGATGATCTCCCGCGCAGCGCGCTCGTCCTTCTCCGGAAGCCCGTTGCGGTAGACCGCCACCTCTTCCACCGACCCGCCATGCCGGCGGATTTCCGCGGGGATCGTCTCGCGGCCTTCGGCCGCCCTGGGGAGAAGGAATCGCTTCCCGGCGATTCCTTCGCTCCGAAGAGCGTCCACAAGCCCCTCGGCCGTGTGCAGCAAGGCGGTCAGATCGGCGGGGAAACCGATGCGCAATAGCTCACGGCTCGTGCCTGGCCCCACGCTCGCCACCCGGACGCCTCCGGGCGGGCGCGATACACCCACTTCGGCCGCGCGTCCGAAAAAAAACCTTACCGCGTTGGCGCTTGCGAACAGGATCCAGTCGAATGAGGACAACCGCGAAAGCGCGCGGTCGATCGGGGCGGTATCCTCGGGAGGGACCAGCCGGATCGTCGGGAAGATCACAGGATCGCCCCCGCGCTTCCGGATCATGGCGGCCAACTCCTCCGCTTGTTCCCCGCCGCGGGTCACCAGTATCCTTTTCCCTGACAGCGACATTTTCCTCAAGCGGCCCGCCGCCCGCTCTATTTCCCGGCAGCGCGGTAGACTTCGTCCAGGATCTGCCTGGCGCCGCGCGCCAGGAGCCGTCCGGCAAGCTCCACTCCGAGCGCCTCCGGGTCGGCGACCGTTCCGCGGGCATCTCCCCGGAGGATCTCCGAGCCGTCCGGCCGGCCAACCAATCCTTCGAGGAAGATCCCGTCCCCTTCCGTCCTGCCGAATGCGGCGATGGGCACCTGGCATCCGCCCTCAAGGCGCTTGAGGAACCCGCGCTCGGCGCGGACCGCGAACCCGGTGTCACGGTCGTTCAGAAAAGTCACCGCATCCCGGGTCACGGTGTCATCCCTGCGAATCTCTATCCCGAGCGCTCCCTGACCGATCGCGGGAAGGGATGCCTCGGTGGAAAGGATCTGCGTGATCCTTCCCTCCCAACCCAGCCGAATAAGCCCGGCGGCCGCCAGGATGATCGCGTCGAACTTCCCTTCCTCCATTTTGCGGATCCGCGTGTCCAGGTTCCCGCGGTTGTCGACGACGACCAGGTCGGGGCGAAGGGCCAAAAGCTGCGTCTGCCGGCGCAGCGAGCTGGTCCCCACCCGGGCGCCCTTCGGCAGGTCCTCGAACCGGGACACCTTATTGGACAGGAACGCGTCACGCGGGTCTTCCCGCTTCGTGATAGCGACGATCTCAAGCTCCCGGGGAAGGTCCGTGGGGACGTCCTTCATCGAGTGGACGGCGAGATCGATCGTGCCCGCGAGCAGCGCCTCCTCTATCTCCTT
>JAENIX010000197.1 GCA_016844415.1 Actinomycetota bacterium
TCGCCGCCTTTCCCGGGATCCCCATGCTCCTGCACGAGATGTTCGGGTGGATTCGCCCCCATGTCGAGGGGAAGCGCAAGAGCCGTGTGGCGCTCTTCGGGAAGATCCCCGAATCCGGTTACGCGGGATACATGAAAGAGGTCATGGAGGCTTTTCCCGGCGTGAGCGTCGGATCGTACCCGATGATGGATGGGGAGTACCGCGTTCGGATAGTGTTCCGGGCAGGTGAATTCTCCCGCGCCGCGGCTTGCGCGGACATGTTCACGGAGAAAATACGCGGGGCGGGTTGGGAAATACAGAGACGCGAAGAGGAACGGAGGGAAGATGGATAAGGGGGGCTTGGGAAGATCGTGTCTTGCGGCGGTCCTGGGATCGCTTCTCCTGCTGGTGCTTTACGGTGAATCGCCCGGAGCGGACGCTGCCGCGGCCATGTCCGCGGCGGGCTGGAAGGAACAGGTTCACGGGCGCTGGGGGAGCCGTCCGGATCGAAAGGTCGAGGTCGGGGATAAAGGGCTCGCGGGCGAGTTCGTCATCCCCCCCGGGGGCGCATTGTCCTGGGAGAAGCGAGGACCCTTCGATCTTGACGCCGGCAGCATGCTGGCGTTCGAGTTTTCTTCCGACGCGACGAATCCGTCTTCGGAGGACTACAAGGAATTCGAGGCACGCTTCCCCGTGTCGGTGACTGTCGTATTCGGCAAGGATTCGCAGGATATCCCGTGGAAATCCCGTGCCGTGGATTTATCCCTCAAGGTATGGAAAGGGTTTCCCCCCGGGGGGATCCGCATAGTCTACGCGTACGGGAACAAGGCTCCGGTGGGTTCCATGTACCGCACCGCGGAAGAGGAAGCGGTTTTCATCCTTGCGGGGGAGGACGAGAAGGGGAAGACCATAAAGGCGGCGCGGAACCTGAAAACGGATTTCATCGCCGCATTCGGCCGGCCTCCAAAGGGGCCGGTGACCGGCATCATCGTCAGCGCGGAGCGCCCTTCGAAGGAGAAAGGGAAGCTTGCGGGCCGCTTCGCCATAGCCCTGCCGGCGCCCTGAAACGGAACTATTCGTACCGGAGGGCCTCGATCGGGTCCAGCAGCGACGCCTTGCGCGCGGGGTAGAAACCGAAGAAAACACCGACCGCAGCGGAGAATCCGAAGGCGAGCAGGATAGCTCCGGGCGATATCAGCGTCGACCATCCCGCGAATCTCGAGATAAGCCAGGACCCGCCCACGCCCAACAGGATACCGATCGATCCTCCCGTAATGGCCAGGACAAGCGCCTCGATCAGGAACTGGAGAAGGATGTCCTTCTCCCTGGCTCCCACCGCCATCCGGATCCCGATTTCCCGCGTCCGCTCGGTCACCGAGACAAGCATGATGTTCATGATTCCGATCCCTCCCACGAGGAGGGACACGGATGCGATGGCGCCGAGCAGAAGGCTCATGATGCGGGTGGAGGCCTCCGCGACGGCGAGCATCTCCGAGAGGTTGCGCACGGAAAAATCGGGCTCCTGCCCGGGCGCGATCCGGTGGCGCTGCCGCAGAAGGTCCACGATCTGTTTTTCGGCCTCCTTGACCGAATCGCCGCCCGCGGCCTGCGCGAGGATGACCCCCACGGTCCCGACGTGGACGCTGCCGACCAGCTTCTTCTGGGCGGTGGTGATGGGAATGACGACGATGTCGTCCTGGTCCTGGCCCTGCGGGGACTGTCCCTTCTTTTCCAGGACGCCCACGACGGTGAAAGGCACGCGCTTGATGCGGATGATCTTCCCGACGGGGCTATCCTCCCCGAAGAGGCTGTTCGAAACGGTCTGACCCAGCACCGCGACCTTTGCGGCGGCTTCCACCTCCGCGGCGGTGAAGTACCGCCCGCCGACCACCATCCATTCGCGGATCTGGAAAAATTCCGGGGTGACCCCCTGGATGATCGTGCTCCAGTTCTGGTTCCCGTAGATCACGGGGGCGGTGTTCCGGATCGTGGGCCCGGCGAGCCCCACCGCAGGGAGCTCCTTTCCGATCGCCCTGGCGTCCGCCATCGTCAGGGTGGGGGCGCCGCCGAACCCGGACCGCAGCCCTCCCGACGTGGTGCTCCCGGGCAGGATCATGATGAGGTTGGATCCGATGGAGGCGATCTGCGCCGAGATCCGCTCGTTGGCGCCCGCTCCTATCGCGACCATGGCGATCACCGCCGCAACGCCGATGATCATCCCCAGCATCGTGAGGATGGAGCGCATCTTGTTCGCGCGGAGCGAACGATAGGCGACCTTGGATGCGGCGTAGAGATTCATCTCGGAACCACCGGGCTGTCCGAAACCACTTTTCCGTCGCGGAACCGCACGATCCGTTTCGAATAACGGGAGATTTCGTCCTCGTGCGTCACAAGCACCAGCGTGATCCCCCGTTCGTCGGCCAGCCCCTGGAACGTTTTCATGATTTCGATGCTCGTGACCGAGTCGAGGTTGCCGGTCGGCTCATCCGCAAGCAGCAGGGAAGGGGTGTTCACGATGGCGCGGGCGATGGCGACCCGTTGCTGCTGTCCCCCGGACATCTGGCTTGGGAGATGGTGTTCCCGATCCAGGATCCCGACGGCCCGCAGCGCCTCGCGGGCACGCTCCAGCCGGGTCGCGGCAGGGGTGTCGTCGTAGATCATCGGCAGTTCCACGTTTTCCAGCGCCGTCATACGCGAGAGGAGGTTGAACCCCTGGAACACAAAGCCGATTTTTTTCCTGCGGATGCCCGCCAGCGCGTCGCGGGAGAGTGTCCCGACGTCATCGCCGTCCAGGCGGTATGAGCCGCTGGTAGGCCGGTCAAGGCATCCGAGGATGTTCATCAGGGTGGATTTTCCGGAACCGGAGGCGCCCATCACGGCGATGAACTCACCACGGGCGATGGAAAGAGTGACGTCCCGCAACGCCTCCACGCTCACTTCGCCCAGGTGGTACGTCTTGCTGAGATTGTCGATTTCGATCGATGGATTTCCCACGGATCAGCGGAAGCCCCCCATGCCGGGCGGGCTGGCGCCTCCAGAGGTGTTCTGGGTTTTGCGGGTTTCGGCGATCACGACGTCGTCCCCCTGTTTCAGGCTCCCTTCGACGAGGAGGGTATGGGTCCCGTCGCTGATCCCGGTCTTGACGCGGATCGGCGCGGGCTTTCCGTCCTTGTCGACCGTGAAGACTCTGGCACTTTGCGGCTCCTTCTCCTTCTCTCCTTCG
>JAENIX010000198.1 GCA_016844415.1 Actinomycetota bacterium
GGAATCGAGGAAGGAGATGGGCAAGGAAGAAGAAGAGGAGTGATGGAGCGCGAAAACGGGAAAGACGATGTTAAGGTAAGCTTGACGGAAGACCAGGGGATCGATCAGGCCGTCCGTCAATCGATGCAGAACTACATTTCGGGGCTTACGGTGCCGAAAAAGGTGGAACTCGCCATAAAGGGGAACAGGGAGGTGCGGCTAATTCTCTCACGGGATCCGAACAAGATGGTCGCCAGGGCGGTGTTCACCAGCCCTCGCCTTTCCCCGGGCGATATTATGGATTATGTCCATTCCCCGTTGACGAACGAGGATCTGCTCAGGGATATCGGCCTGCACAAGGAATTGATGAGCAATCCCCAGATCATAAAAGCGGTGGTGTCGAACCCGCGGACGCCGGTGCCGGTGGCGATGAGGTATCTTCCCCGCCTCCCGCATGCGGAGATCGCCCTTCTCTCCAGGAACCGAAACATTCACGCGTTCCTTCGCCGTGAGGCGAAGCGGCTGGCCGTGCGTGGCCGCTGACGGAACGTTTTAGGGGTACGGAATGGCCCTTTTCAATTACGCGACCCGGGAGCTGAGCGCGAAGATCGTCTACTACGGCCCGGGCCTGTCCGGAAAGACCACCAACATAGACATGGTCCACCGCTTCCTGCGCCCCGATCAGAAGGGGCGGCTCATCTCCCTTCCGACGGAGACCGACCGCACGCTGTTCTTCGATTTCCTCCCGCTGGACCTCGGGCAGATCAAGGGATTCAAGGTCCGGTTCCACCTCTACACCGTACCGGGGCAGGTGTTCTACAACGCGACCCGCAGGCTCGTCCTTCAGGGAGTGGACGGCGTCGTCTTCGTCGCCGACTCCCAGGTGGAGATGGCGGAGAGCAACCATGAAAGCCTGAAAAACCTGGTGGAGAACCTCGCGGGCTACGGGAAGAAGCTGGATGAACTCCCATTCGTGATCCAGTATAACAAGCGCGATCTCAGGCAGGTCTCAACGGTAAAGGAGTTGAATGCCCGGCTCAACCCGATGAACGTCCCGGCCATCGAAGGGATCGCGAAGGACGGGGTTGGGGTATCGGAAACCCTCGTGACGATTTCCCGGATGGTGTTCGACCATCTGCGCAAGACCCTGCTCCTTCCGGGTGAGAAGGTGGAGCATGAGGGGAAGGGCGGGTTGGCCGAGGCGATGATCGCGAAGCCTCCCCCCCCCAAGGCGGAGCCGCTCGAGGAAATCTCCGAAATCGAGGAGATCCAGGAGATAAAGGAAGAGGGGAAGGGGCCGGATATACTGCAACGGGAACCGGAAGCGTTCGTGGAAGAAACAACGGATTCGAAGGAAAAGCCGGGATCGTGGGAAGTCGAGGGCATCCTGGATATCCCGGATGTAAAGGATGCCACCATTCTCCATGAGGTTGCCCCTGGGGAGGGGGAAACGGTTTCCCCGGAAGCGGATGGATCCGTGCCCGAGGATATCGAGATTCTGCCGGGCGCTCCCCCGATCGTCGAAGAGGATCTCGAAATCCGCCTGGAGCCGGTCCCCGACCAGGAGGAGATAGAGATTGAAATACCCGAGCGGATATCCGATCCATCCCTTTCGAAAACGATCAAAGCGGGGATATCCGTGGAATCCGATTGCGGGGAGCTGACCTTTTTGAAGTTCGAACCCCCCATCATCTCGCAGGAGGGGCATGCAGTGCTCCCCGCGGTGTTCATGGACGATGCCGGGAACATGGTTCGCCTGCGCATCCGGATATCGATGGAGGAGCGACGGTAGTATGGCGGAGAACTTCGTCAGGAAAGCGGGAGAGATACTCCGGTCCGGGAAGCCGATAGAAGAACGGCTCCGGGAGTTCACGGCGGAGGCCGGCGCCTTCATTTCCGGAGGTGTTTGCTCCATCCTTCTGTTCGACCGGGATACAGAGGATTTCTATCTTCGGGCCACGACGCTCCGCTATTCCCCGTCGTCGGAGGCGCTGCATTTCTCGTCGGCGGGCACCCTCGAAGACCTGGCGCTTCGCGAGCAGCGGGTGGTTTCCCTCACGGAGATCCACCGCGCGCCGAACAGCCGTCTACGCGGCGACATGATGCTGTTTCCTCTCATTTCGGCCGAGGAACCGCTAGGTGTTCTGGTGGTCCAGTCGGCGTCCCCCGCCGGCATCGACCCCGGGCAGGCGACGGTACTGGGCGATGCGGTCGCGACGCTATCCGACTCGATCGGGGTGTCCCTGCGTGAGGAATCGACGGCGCTGAGGATGACGAAAATCGCCGCCATCAACGAGGCGGGGATCAATATCATCTCCACGCTGGATCTTCAGCGGCTGCTGAAGCTGATCGCCACCTCCGCCTGCCTGATCATGGAGGCGGAGTCTTGCGTCATACGCCTTCTCGATGCCCAGACGGGAAAGTACACGATCAGGGACTTCTACGGCATGAAGGCGGAAAGCGAGCAGAAGGATCTGTTCCGGATGGAAAAGAAGGCGGTGATGGAGATCCTGAAAGGAGCGCCGTCGATCCTCGTCCGGGACGTGGCGACGGAGGATGGGTGGAAGGAGTTCGCGGGAATCGCGCGCACCACACTCTGCTTCCCGTTGCGGAACGAGGGGGAGATAGTCGGGACCGTGTCGATCTTCGACAAGTTCCCGCACAAGACGTTTTACCCCGCCTCCTTCACCAGCGACGACGCGCGGACGTTCGATAAGTTCATAAGGTATGTCGAGAAGGCCATCGGAAACGCCATCGCGTTCGAACGAAGCGACCGCCTGAGGAACCTCGACGAAGCGACGGGGCTTCCGACGCTGAAGTATTTCCAGGCGCGGCTTCTCCACGAGCTATCCCGCGCGAAACGGTTCAAGCGCCGCCTGGTCCTGATGATCTGCGAGGCGACGCCGCGGGTCCCCGGGCGGGATTTCGCCTCCGTGGACCGGGGGGAGATCGTCATAAAGCGGCTTGCCACGATACTGCGTAAAACCCTTCGGGAGTATGACGTGGTAGCACGGATCAGCGAATATAAATTCGCGATGATCCTGCCGGAGGCGGAGGACGGAAGGATGAGCGCCATCCCCCGCATCAAGAAATCGATCCAGGAAGAAGTGGAGGATATCCGCAACCGCGTCAAGGGAATCAGCGTCGATCTTCGCTTCGGGCACGCCTCGTATCCGGAGGACGGTGACGACCACGAGAAACTGATCTTCAAATCGAA
>JAENIX010000199.1 GCA_016844415.1 Actinomycetota bacterium
CGAAGCCTGAACCGCCCGGCCATCCGAACGGACCCCTTTCGCCCCTTCCCGAGAAAGCGCCTTTCCGGACGGCGTCGTACTCATCCCTCTTCCCGCGATCGCTTAGAACCTCATGTGCCTCGTTGATCTCCTTGAACCTGGCCTCTGCCGCCTTGTCGCCCTGGTTGACGTCGGGATTGCATTTCTTCGCCTGCCGCCTGAACGCCTTCTTGATCTCCTCTCCCTTCGCGCTCTCCGGCACGCCGAGGATCTCGTAGTAGTTTTTTTTCGGGTCCATCGTCCTACTTCACGTCCACCTTGATCTGCTTGGGTGTCGCCCGTTCCTTCTTGGGGAGCGTAACTTCGAGGACCCCTTCCTTGAACTTAGCGCTGATCTTGTCCTGCTCGACCGACGATGGGAGCGAGAAGGAGCGATGGAACGTACCGTAGGCCCGCTCGATGCGGTGATAGTTCTCCTCCTTGACCTCCTTCTCGAACTTCCTTTCCCCGTGCAGCGTTAGGATGCCGTCCTTGATCCCGACCGCTATCTGGTCCCTCTCCACCCCGGGTATTTCCGCCTTCACGACAACCGCTTCCTCGGTTTCGAAGATGTCGACGGCGGGCGTCCACATCCCCTTCCCCAGCGCCTCGTCGCGGCCCCTGGTCCTGGAAAATGTGTCCTCGAAGAGCTGGTTCATCTTCTCCTGGATGCTAGACAAGTCCCTGAGCGGATCCCACCAGCGAACGATCGCCATGGTCTTTTCTCCTTTACCCCGGCCGTTCGCCCGGCCGGATCATTTTCTAAGGCTTTTCAACAGGAAAATGCCCTGAGCGGTTTTTCCCGCGAAGGGCTACCTCGATGTCCACGGGCCCTACTTCTTGCCCGGGTCCTCGTATTCGGCTTCCACCACGTCGCCTTCGGGTCCCTTCTTTCCCCCCGCTTCTCCCGGCGGCGTCCCGCCTCCCGGAGGAGGCGCGGTGGAGGCCGCCTGGTAGAGCTTCTCCGCGAGGGCGTGGGCCTCTTTCATCAGCTTCTCGGCCGCTCCCTGCAGGACCTGAGCATCCTCGGATTTGAGCGACTCCTTCGCTTCCGTCACCGCCGTCTCGGTCTTCGCCACGAGATCGGCGGGCAGCTTTTCCCTGTTCTCCCTGATCGTCTTCTCCGTGTTATAGATCATGGAATCGAGGTGGTTCCGGGCCTCGACGACGGCTTTGCGCTTCCGGTCCTCGTCCGAGTGGGACTCGGCCTCTTTCACCATCCTGTCGATGTCCTCCCTGTTCAGGCCGGTCGACGCCGTGATGGTGATCTTCTGCTCCTTTCCTGTCGCGGTGTCCTTCGCGTTGACGTGAAGGATGCCGTTGGCGTCGATATCGAAAGTCACCTCGACCTTGGGGACGCCGCGGGGCGCCGCGGGAATCCCTTCGAGGTGGAACCGCCCAAGGGTCCGGTTCGCCGCCGCCATCTCGCGCTCCCCCTGAAGGACGTGGATCTCGACGCTCGTCTGGCCGTCCGCCGCCGTGGTGAAGTTCTCCGACTTGCGGACCGGTATCGTCGTGTTCCGTTCGATCAGCTTCGTCAGCACCCCGCCCAGGGTCTCGATCCCGAGGGAAAGGGGCGTCACGTCCAGGAGCAGGATGTCCTTCACCTCTCCGCCGAGAACTCCCGCCTGCACCGCCGCGCCGGCCGCCACGACCTCGTCCGGGTTGACTCCCTGGTGCGGGTCCTTCCCGAAGAAGTCCTTCACCATCTGGACGACCTTCGGTATCCTCGTGGAGCCGCCGACGAGCACGACCTCATCGATCTTCCCGACGGAGACCCCGGCGTCCTTGATCGCCCGCTCGCAGGGCGAAAGCGTCCTGTCGAGGATTTCCTGCACCATCTGCTCGAACTTCGCGCGGGTGAGTTTCAGCTGCAGGTGCTTCGGGCCCGTGGCGTCCGCCGTGACGAACGGCAGGCTGATCTCCGTCTCCAGCACCGAGGACAGCTCGATCTTCGCCTTTTCGGCCCCCTCCCTCAGGCGCTGCAGCGCCGTCCGGTCCTTCGACAGGTCGATCCCCTGGTCCTTCCTGAACTCCGCGACGATCCACTCGATGATCCGCTGGTCGATGTTGTCGCCGCCAAGGTGCGTGTCGCCGTTGGTCGCCTTCACCTCGACCACGTTGTCCCCCACCTCGAGAATCGATATGTCGAAGGTGCCGCCGCCGAAATCGAACACCGCGATCAGCTCGTTCTTCTTCTTGTCGAGCCCGTAGGCCAGCGCCGCCGCCGTGGGCTCGTTGATGATCCGAAGGACCTCCAGCCCCGCGATGGTCCCCGCGTCCTTGGTCGCCTGCCGCTGGGAGTCGTTGAAGTAGGCCGGCACGGTGATGACGGCCTTCTTGACCTCCTCGCCGAGGTATGTCTCCGCCGCTTTCTTAAGCTTGCCGAGCACCATGGCGGAGATCTGGGGGGGGGTGTATTCCTTCCCGTCTGCGGAAACGCGCGCGTCCTGGTTGGGGCCGCGTACCACCTTATAGGGGACGAGCTTCATCTCCTCGGTGACCTCGTCGACCCTGCGGCCCATGAACCGCTTGATGGAAAAGACGGTGTTCTCGGCGTTCAGGACCGCCTGACGTTTCGCCACCTGACCGACGAGAATCTCGCCTCCCTTTCCGAAGGCGACGACCGAAGGCGTCAGGCGGCTCCCCTCCTCATTGATGATGATCTTGGGCTCCCCGCCCTCCATGACGGCAACGACCGAGTTCGTCGTCCCGAGGTCGATCCCGATGATTTTTGCCATCGCTGACACTCCTTCCCTTGAAAAGGGTGATTATTTTTATATCTCCCTCAACGCCTTGGCGATGAACCGCACCAGCACCTTGCCGTCGAACGGCTTGGTAACGTACCCCATGACACCCTCCCCGACCGCCCACATCCTGCGGGCCCTGCTTTCCTCGGCGGCCAGCAGCAGTACCGGGATGCGTGAGGCGATCCGCCCTATCTCGAGCATCGCCTCCACCCCTCCGAGCGACGGTGTGTCGAGGTCGATGATCAGCAGATCCGTTCCACCCCGGACAGCGCTTTGCAGCCCGGCGGTTCCGTCCGTGAAAAGCTCCGTCATCGCCCCCGCCTCGGACAACGACCCGAGCAGCATTCCCATCGAACCGAAATCTTCCGCCCCCGTATCCGCTATCAGCACCACTCTGCGGGTCGTCATTTCCGCCTCCGGC
>JAENIX010000200.1 GCA_016844415.1 Actinomycetota bacterium
GCCATGATGGAGGGGCTACGCGCTCAACCGGTAACCAGACGAGAAGGAGGTGCGACTATGAAATCGAAAAGAATAATCATCGCGATGGTCTTATTATTGATGTATGCGACAGGGCATGCGGCCGACGTCGATAACACGAAACCTGCGGCGGCAGGCGGGAAAGCATCCCCTTCCGACGACACTTCGTACTTACAGGGGGTTTGGGTCGGTAAATGGTCATGGGGAGGCCAAGGCGTGGACGTAACGATAACAGTGGGGAAAAAGAACAAGGATGGACTGTTCGGCACGACTTATACCTGGGGACAAGGAGTAAATAGAACCGGAGGCACGATAGATTCCGGCTCCTTGAAAACCTGGGGGAAAGATCAGGGAGACAAGTTTCTGATCGAATGGAAAAACAAGAAGGGAGTCAAATTCAGCATAACGCTGCATAAGAGACAGGAAGACAAGGTAAAAGCCGTATTCGATTCCGACGGACCGCTCACGATCACGGACAGGTCGTACCTGGAAACGTATCTGACAAGGAAATAGACCGGGTCGCCGGTTTTGATCGGAAAGGAGGGGGTGGAGATCCCCTATAGCAGACTGACGGGCCCGGCGAAGTCGCCTGTAACCAGCTGCTGGACGAACGGATCCTCCGAGGCGAGGATCGACGCGGTCGGGCCTGCCGCCGCGATCTTCCCCGCGCGGACGACGACCAGGTTGTGGCACCAGTTGAAGATCTCCGGGATGTCGTGGCTCACCATTACCATCGTGAATGAGAACTCCCGCCAGGTATCGCACAATAGCTTAAGTATCGAGTTCCGGATGATAGGATCGAGGCCGGTCGTCGGCTCGTCGAAGAAGATGATCTCGGGGTCCATGACCATCGCCCGGGCGAGTGCGACGCGCCGGACCATCCCGCCCGACAGTTCATCCGGGTACTTGCCCCCCGTGTCCGGCAATCCCACCAGCGCGAGGACCTGGGTCACCTTCTCCCGGATCTCTCCCTCTCCCGACTTCGTTTTCTCGCGAAGGGGAAATGCGACATTGTCGAAGACGGTCATCGACTCGAACAGCGCTCCCGTCTGGAACATCACCCCGAACCTGTCGCGAAGGGCGTACAGGCCTTTCCTGGAAAGAAGATTGATGTCGACCCCGTCAACGAGGACCTGTCCGCGGTCCGGGCGGGTGAGCCCGATCATGTGGCGAAGTATTACACTCTTTCCCGCCCCCGAGAGGCCGATGATGACGGTGATCTGCCGGGGCGGAATGTCTAGGGTCACACCGTCCAGCACCTTTTGCCCGAGTAGCGTCGTCTCGACGCCGACAAGACGGATGATCGGGGAGCTGTCCTGGTTCCGGATGGATTCCAGGCCGATCGGGGCGCATCCGGGAAGGATCTCACTCATAACTTCCAGGCCGATCGGGGCGCATCCGGGAAGGATCTCACTCATAACAGGACCGAAGTCAGGATATAGTCGCTCACCAGGACAAGGACGGAGGCGGCCACGACCGCCGACGTCGTTGCATTACCCACGCCTTTCGCTCCCCGCTGCGTGTTGTACCCTTTCCAGGTGCACACCCAGCCGATCAGGATGGCGAACGCGAATGATTTACAGAACCCCCCGGCGATGTCCGCGAACACCACGCTTTGCACCATACGCCCGGTGTATTCCGCCGCGTTAACGCCGAGGAGCCCGACCGCGATGACCCCTCCGCCCAGGATCCCCACGACGATGAAAATGGCCGTGAGCAGCGGGACCGCCACGACGGAGCCGACAAGCCGCGGGGAGACGAGGAATTTCTTGGGCTCGATCGCCATGGCGTCGAGAGCCATGATGACGCCGCTGATCCGGAGGATCCCGATCTCCGCAGTCATAGCGGACCCCGCCCGGCCGATGACCATCAGGGCCGTCAGGACGGGACCGAGCTCCCTGATGAGGGAGAGGGCGACGATCGTCCCTATCAGCCCCTCGGACCCGAATTTACGGAGAGTGTGGATCCCCTGAATCGCGAGCACCATCCCCGTGAAGGCCGCCGTAAGGACGATGACGAAGAGCGATTTGAAGCCGATGAAGTGGATCTGCTCGACTATTTTCCTGAGGCGGTATGGAGGCACGAAACAGTACGCCACGGACTCGAGCAGAAAGAGCCCCGTGTCCCCGAGGAGGTTGACGCCCCGAAGGGTCCTCGTCCCGATCCGCTCGACGATTCTGATCATCGCCCCTCCATGCATTGATGGTTCCGCGCTCGAAAAAACGCGCGTTCCCATGGGCCCTGTCGCACCGACACGCTACGAATTCTATCATGGCCGCCGTTGTCTTTGACCTGCCCCGGTCGGGAATGGGATAATCAACACGTGGGTACGAGCGGGAACACCCGGGTCAAATGGCAATCCTTCGTCGCCGCATTCCTCCTCATTTTTGCTGCTGCAGCTTTGCGCATATGGCCCTTGAAATCACTTGGGTCCACCCTTACCTGGCTTACGTTCTATCCGACCGTGATGGTCGCTGCTATCTACGGGGGGTTGGCTGCCGGTTTGTTCGCGACGGGTCTGGCATGTCTTACAGTCATCTTTTCCTGGTCCCTGATCGTATCCGAGCCGTTCATTCGGATCCCCGCGGATTGGCTGGGCGTGGCCGTTTTCGTCTTCACCGGGACGATGATCTCCGGCGTATCCGAGGCGATGCGTCGCGCCAACATGCGGGCGAAACGGGCGCAGGAACAGGCCGAGGCCGCCAACCTCGCCAAGAGCGTATTCCTGGCGAATATGAGCCACGAACTGCGCACCCCCCTGAACGCAATTCTCGGCTTCGCCGGCATTCTGCGGAACGACGCCGGCATTTCCGGCGAGCAGCGCAAGACCCTGGCCATAATCCACCGCAGCGGCGAGCATCTTCTGAGCCTCATCAACGATGTGCTGGACATGGCCAAGGTCGAGGCGGGAAGGATCAGCGTTGAAAACGCCCCCTTCGACCTTGGCGAGATGGTGCGCGATATCACCGGTCTGATGCATGGACGAGCCGAAGAGAAGAACCTGCAACTGGTGCTGGACCAATCCTCTGATTTTCCGCTCTTCGTGCAGGCCGACGATACAAAACTGCGTCAAGCGCTCATCAACCTCGTCGGCAACGCCATCAAGTACACGGAGCGGGGAACCGTGACGTTGCGTCTGGGTTCCCGGCCCATGGACAGACCGGGGCGTCTGCTTCTGATCGTCGAGGTGGAGGACACCGGCATCGGCATCGCCGCCGGGGACCGGGAGCGCATCTTCGATCCCTTCGTCCAGGTGGATCGTCGCACCGTCCGGAAAGGGACCGGCCTTGGACTGGCCATATCCCGCAAGAATGTGGAGACTATGGGGGGCCGGATCAGCGTCGATAGCACCCTGGGCAAGGGATCGATATTCCGAGTCGAGGTGCCGGTGGATCGGATCGATGACCTGAAGAAGGACGCGATCCGGATCGATCCGGGCCGGATCGTCGGCCTGGCGCCCGGCCAGCCCGGTTACCGCCTCCTGATCGTCGAAGACCAGGAGGAGAACTGGCTGCTCCTGAAGCGGATGCTGGAGGATGCCGGATTCCAGGTGCGCGTGGCCGGTGACGGTGCGGAGGGGATCGAAGTTTTCCGGACGTGGCGGCCGCACTTCATCTGGATGGACGTCCGCATGCCGGTCATGGACGGCCTGGAGGCGACACGGCGGATCCGGGCGATTGAGGGCGGACGGGACGTGAAAATTGTGGCCCTCACCGCCTCCGTGTTCAAGGAGGAGCGCGACAACGTTTTGGCGGCGGGCATGGACGACTTCATCCGCAAGCCGTACCGGCCGGAGGAGATCTTCGACTGCCTGACGCGGCATCTGGGCGTACGCTTACTACACGAAGAATCCACGGCGGCCGGGGATACGGAACCGGCCGGGGCGCTGGGGCCCGACACGTTCACCGGTCTGCCGGAGGGATTGCGGGGGGAACTGGCCGACGCCCTGGTCAGCCTCGACGCCCCGCGGATCGCCGGGACCGTCATCCGGGTTTCCGAGCGGAACCCGGCGCTTGGGGCCGTGCTGGCGCGCCACGTCGAACAACTTAATTACACGGAGATCCTGCGGTCCTTGAGAACAGGCGGGATCACTCCATACGAGGAATCCAGATGAGCGAGCAAGGCACCATCCTGGTGGTCGACGACAGCCACGAGTCGCTCAAACTGCTGACGGACATCCTCTCGGCTTAAGGGTATCAGGTTCGTCCCGCGGACAGCGGGGAGCTCGCGCTCGCATCGGTCGCCGCCAGTCCTCCGGAGCTGATCCTGTTGGACATCAACATGCCGGGGATTTCATCCCCAAGCCGTTCCAGGCGGAGGAATTGCTGGCCCGTATCCGGGTCCACCTGGAATTGCGCCGCTTGCGCGCAGGCCTCGAACGCCAGGCGGCCGACCTGCAAATGGCCAACGAGCAACTCAGGAACGAGATCACCGACCGCAAGCGGGCGGATGAATTACTCGGGAATAAGATCACGCCGAATCAGGCACAGCTTTTATTTTGAACGGCT
>JAENIX010000201.1 GCA_016844415.1 Actinomycetota bacterium
TGTATACAAATTTGGAGATCCAGCGCAGAGATGAACTGGTACAAAAGCATCGGAATGAAGATCATCCTGAGCGTCGTCGGGATGATCCTGCTCGTGAACGGCACGCTGGCCTGGCTTTTTCTCGGCATCCAGAGGGAAAACCTGAACCATGCGATCCTCCGGACCGCCTCGCAGCTCAGCGAGACGATCAAGAAATCGATCCAGAACGACATGCTCGAGAACCGGAAGGAAGCGGCCTACAAGATCATGGAGACGATCGGGCGGCAGGAGGGGATCGAAAAAGTCCGGGTCTACAGCTCCGAGGGGAAGATCCTCTTCTCCAGCGGCAACCCCGGCGAGGTCGGCCGGATGGTCAACCAGAGAGCGGAAGCGTGCTACGGGTGTCATTCGGAAGCTCGGCCGCTCGAGCGGCTGGCGACGTCCGAGCGAAGCCGCATCTTCTTTTCCGGGACCAACGAGGATACGGGCGGCGTGAGCCACCGCGTTCTCGGGATCATCAATCCCATGTACAACGATTCGGGCTGCTCCGCCGCGGCGTGCCACGCCCACCCCGAGTCGCAGAAGGTCCTGGGGGTGATCGACGTCACCATGGACCTGAGCGAGGTGGACGGCCAGATGGCCTGGGCGCGCCGCCAGGTCCTGGTCGTGAGCATCGTCTCGGTGATCGCCATCTTCATCATCGTCGCCCTCATCCTCTTCCACTTCGTAGAGAAGCCGGTCAAGGAGCTTGTTCTCGGCACGAAGCGGATCTCGGAGGGGGATCTCGACCATTTCATCGACGTTACGACGAACGACGAGATGGGACACCTGGCGACATCGTTCAACCAGATGACCCTGGACCTGCAGAACGCCCAAAAGCAGATCCAGGAGGGGATCCGGAACCTGGAGCACAAGGTGGAAGAGCGGACGCAGGAACTCAAGACGACCCAGTCGCAGCTCCTTCATTCGGAGAAGCTTGCCGCCGTGGGAGCGTTGGCGGCGACCGTGGCGCACGAGATCAACAACCCGCTGACCGGCGTCTACACGTACATCCGGCTCATGGAGAGAAAGATCGACCAGGGACAGCACGGGGCGGAGGAAATCGCGAAATTCAAGGGGTATCTCGACACGATGCGCAGGGAGGTCGAGAGGACGACCGCCATCGTGCAGAACCTGCTCGATTTCACGCGGCCGAAGGAGCCGGTCCGCAAGGCCATGAACCTCGTCAAGGTGATGGAGGAGTCCCTCGCCCTCATCTCGAACAAGCTGAGCCTCGCCAATATCGAGGTGGTGAAGCTCCTGAACCCCCTGCCGGAGATCCAGGCCGACCCGGCGCACATGAAGCAGGTGTTCCTCAACCTCCTCATCAACGCCTGCGAAGCGATGGAAGAAGGGGGAACCTTGACGATCCGGTCCGATCACCACCCGGATACGAACACCGTGACGATGCGCTTCCGCGACACGGGGCCCGGGATCGAGGAGAAGGACCTCGCCCGGATCTTCGATCCCTTTTTCTCGACGAAGAAGAAGGGGACCGGGCTGGGCCTCTCGGTCGTCAACGGCATCGTGACCCGCCACAACGGCAAGGTGGAAATCGACAGCACCCCAGGGGAGGGAACCGATATCCGGGTGACTCTTCCCGCCGGGTAAAGGGAAGCGGAGAACATCGGAAACGTCCTCTACATACGGCCCGTCGGGGCGGTGGATCACGGGATCCTCGAATGGCTGAGGGAAGAGATGGGTGACTGCCTCATGGCGACCGTCCGGATCCTGCCGCCGATCCCCGTGCCTCCGGAAAGCTTCGAGTCCCGTCGGAACCAGCATTATTCGACGAAGATCCTCAAGGTGATGCTCGGGGACGTCCCGCAGGACGCGCTCAAGCTCCTTGGGGTGACGGACAAGGATCTGTGCATCCCGATCCTGACGTACGTGTTCGGGGAGGCGCAGGTGGGGGGAACGGCCGCCGTCGTCTCCCTCGCCCGGCTGCGACAGGAGCATTACTGGCTGACGCCGGACCGGTCGCTGCTCCTGGAGAGACTTCGCAAGGAATGCCTCCACGAGCTGGGGCACACGTTCGGTCTCGTTCATTGCCCGTCGAGGGATTGCGTGATGTACCTTTCGAACACCGTGGTGGACGTGGACACCAGGGGGCGGGACTTCTGCAGGGGTTGCCAGACGGTCGTGGCGTCCAACACAGCGACGGAGAGGCGGGGATGACGATGGAGAAGAAGGTCAACATCATTGTGGTGGACGTGGTGGACGACGAGGAAATCGTCCGGGCTTCGCTGACCGGCTGGCTCGAGGAGGACGGGTACCGCGTGGAGGCCGTGGAGAGCGGCAGGAAGGCGCTGGAACGCCTCCCCGAGAGGGAGTGGGACCTGATGCTGGTGGATCTGAAGATGCCCGGGATGGACGGAATCCAGCTGATGGACGAGGTCCACAAGACGGCGCCCGAGATGCTGGTCATCATCATGACGGCCTACGCGACGGTCGACACCGCCGTGAAGGCGATGAAGAAGGGGGCCTACGACTATTTCGTCAAACCGTTCAACCCCGACGACATCTCCCTGACGATCCGGAAGATCGTGGACCATCACAAGCTCGTCCAGGAGAACCTGTTTTTGCGGAAAGAGCTCAAGAAGCAGTACAAACTGAGGGACATGATCAGCAAGAACGAGAAGATGCTGGAGATCTTCGACCTGGCGCGGACCGTCGCGAAGAGCAGCTCGACGGTCCTCATCCAGGGCGAGAGCGGGACGGGGAAGGAGCTTCTCGCGCGGGCGATCCACGACGAAAGCCCGAGGATGGACGCGCCGTTCATCTCCGTGTCCTGCGCTTCCCTCACGGAAAGCCTGCTGGAGAGCGAGCTCTTCGGGCACGAAAAGGGCGCCTTCACGGGCGCCACCGCCCTCAACAGAGGGAAGCTGGAGCTCGCCCAGGACGGGACCCTCTTCCTGGACGAGATCGGGGACATCAGCCTGAAGCTGCAGATGGACCTTCTCCGCGTCCTCGAGCAAAGGGAGTTCCGGCGGGTCGGGGGCTCGGAACTGATCCCCATCAACTCGCGGATCATCGCCGCCACGAACCGGGACCTTGCGGCCGCCATCGAGGCGGAGCGCTTCCGCGCCGACCTCTACTATCGCCTGAACGTCATCTCCATCCACATCCCGCCGTTGCGGGAGAGGAGGGAGGACATCCCGCTCCTGGTCGACCACTTCATCGAGAAATTCAACATCGAGATGGGGAAGGAGATCCGCGGGATCAGCGAAGGGGCCGTGAGAATCCTGATGAGCAACGATTGGCCGGGGAACGCGCGGGAGCTTCGGAACGTCATCGAGAGGGCGGTGGTCGTGGCCAAGGGGAACATCGTCACCGAGTCCGACATCAGCCTCCCGTCCGCCGCTTCGGCCGCGAATCATCGGACGAAATCGCTCGAGGAGATCGAGAAGGCGCACATCCGGGTGGTCCTGAACGAGAACCAGTGGAACATCGTGCGGTCCGCCCATGCGCTCGGGATCGATCGGGTCACCCTCTACAACAAGATCAAGAAATTCGACCTGAAGAAGGAAGGGGGCGCGGCGAAGAAGTGATGAAAAAATCAATAAGCTGTTGAATGTTGCAACTACATAATCCCTAAGAAATTCAGCATGTAATCTTTCCCTGCCGGGAAGTGTAAAGAATCTCTGCAATCCGTCGTTTTCCGGACCTTCCATCCCCTGGTCGGTCTCCGGTCCGTTATCCCCTTGGTTAACAGATTGTTATGCGGCGCACGCGAGCCGGTAACCGGCCTTGGCACAACCGTTGCGGAGGTGAGGTTTGCGGGAAGTGGGTCCAGCGGAGGGAGGTGGGAACGATGGGGTACCTGGTGATGGGAATCGCGTACATCGTTCTGTCGGTACTTGCCGCCGTGAGGCCGGAGGCAAGGCACGCATGAGAAGTTCCCGGAAATCGGTCGCGAGAAACGGAACCACCGGAGGAAAAGGGGTGCGGAGATGAAAGAAATGAGATGCCCTTTTCTGGAAACGAAAACCGTGACGTTCTGCAAGGCTTTCCCGTCGAAGATGATCCCGGTGGACCGGATGTCCTCCTCGGAAGGCCTCTGTAATACCTGCCACTACGAGGAATGCGCCCTGTACAGCGAAGTCAGCGGCCACGTCAAGGGGATGGAGAATGTCCGCGGATTCCACCTCCAGCTGGATTACTACTACCACCCCAAGCACCTGTGGGTCGCCCTGTCTCCCGGGGAAGAGGACGAGGCGCGGATCGGGATCGACGACTTTTCCGCCCGGCTGATCGGGAGGGTGGACCGCGCATCGGTGCCCGCCGCCGGCGTGGCGGTGAAAGAGAACAGCGTGTGCTTCCTCCTCCATTCCGGCCAGCGGACCGTCCGCCTGGTTTCACCCGCCAACGGGGTCATCAAGGCCGTCAACCCGAAGGTGGCCGCGGATCCCTCCATCCTCAACGACGACCCGTACTCCGAAGGCTGGATCTTCTCCATGCGGCTCAAGGGGGATGCGGTGAAAGGGCTGTACCACGAGAACGTCGCCCGGAAGTGGTACGAGAGCGAGGTCGAAAGGCTGCACAGGGTGTTCTCTTCCGAGCTGGGGATGACGGCGACGGACGGGGGCGAGGCGCACAAGGATATCAGCAGCCGCTTGAGCGAAGCGCAATGGGGAAAGATCGTCGGCCAATTTCTAGGGTAATCGCAGGAGGTGCGCCATGGTAGTCCTTCTCGTCCTGCTCACGCTTCTCGGATGCATCTTGCTGAGTCTGGCCCTCCGGCGAAGGGAAAAGGCGGCAGCGGGTGCCCGGCCCGTCCGGGAGCCGGCCGCGCTGTTCCCATCCCTGGCGGCGCAGGAACTGCCCGGCGGCCTGTTTGTCCACAGCGGCCACACCTGGGCGAAGCTCGATTCCTCGGGCGCCGTGCAGGTGGGGCTGGACGGTTTCGCCCAGGGAATTCTCGGGAGGATCGACCGGTTCGAGCTTCCCCCGGACGGAGCGACGCTTCGCCAGGGCGAGCCGGCGTTCGCCGCCCTCCAGTCGGGCAAGCGGATCGAGTTCGTGTCCCCCGTCGACGGAGTGGTCTGCGCCGTGAACGGGCAGATCAACGCCGACCCGGCGGCGGCGAGGGTGGATCCCTATGAGAAGGGATGGGCGTTTGCGATCCGGCCGTCCAACCTCTCCCAGAACCTGAAGAAGCTCCGGATCGGCCCGGAGGCCGCCGCGTGGCTGGAAAGGGAAGCGAGGAGCTTCACGGAGTTCCTGTCCCTGCACCGGGCCGTGCCCGTCGAGGTCGGGGTCACCCTGGCGGACGGCGGGATCCACGCCGACGGGATCATGGAGAGCATGGACGGAGAGATCCTGCAGATCGCTGACTTCGGACTCCAAGGGAGGGAAGAGAGATGACCATCAGCAGACGGAACTTCCTGAAGGTGGCGGGGGCTGCCGGCAGCGTCCTGCTGGCAGGGGGCGCCAACCCGGCCCGGGCCTCGGCCCCGCAGACTTCGGAGGGGGGCGTCGAGTTCAACGGGATGCTCATCGACACGACGAAGTGCATCGGCTGCCGCGCCTGCGAGGAGGCGTGCAACGAGGCGAACAAGCTGCCCAAGCCGTCCGTTTCCTTCTCCGCCGAGAGCGTGTTCGAGGAGAAAAGGGAAACCACCCCGGACGCCTACGTTGTCGTAAACCGCTTCCCGAACGGAAAAAACCCGGACAAACCGGTCTTCGTCCGGAGACAGTGCATGCATTGCACCGAGCCCTCCTGCGCCTCGGCCTGCCTGTGCAAGGCGATGGAGAAGATGCCCGAAGGGCCGACCGTCTACCACAAGGACCGCTGCATGGGATGCCGGTACTGCATGATTTCGTGCCCATTCGATATCCCGAAGTTCGAATACAACAGCCCTTCCCCGTTCGTGAAGAAATGCATCGGATGCTACGACCGCGTGGCGAGGGGGGAACAGCCCGCGTGCGCGGAGGCCTGCCCCGAGGGTGCGACCCTGTTCGGGAAGCGGAGGGACCTGATCGAGGAAGCCAGGAAGAGGATTTACCGGAACCCGGACCGGTACCACCCGCGCATCTACGGCGAACATGAAGTCGGGGGAACGGGCTACATGTACCTCTCGGCCGTCCCGTTCAGGACGATCGGTTTCCGGATCGACTTGGGGACGAAACATTACCCGGAGCTGACTTCCGGGTTCCTGTCCTCCGTTCCCCTCGTGGACATCCTCTGGCCGGCGGTCCTGTTCGGCTTCAACTACCTCATTTCCGACAGAGAGGAAGAGCGCGGGAAGGAGAGCGGCGATGAAGAGTAACGTCACGCCGATGCCCATCCCCGGGATGCCGGCCGCCCCGGACACGGGTACCCTGAAGGGGTTCCTGCGGTTCCTCGCGCAGGAGCTGAAACCCCGGGGGAAGGTCCTGACGACGTTCAACGTCGTTACCGGGATCATCATCCTGGGGGGGATCGCGATCATCGCCGTCCGGTTCGCCAGGGGCCTCGGCGCCGTAACGAACCTCTCCCAGGCGTATCCCTGGGGAATCTGGATCGGCTTCGACGTCGTGACGGGCGTCGCCTTCGCGGGAGGCGCGTACATCCTGACCTTCGCCGTGCACATCCTGAAGGTCAAGAAGTACGAGCCGATCGTGCGGGCAACCGTGCTGAACGGTTTTCTGGCCTACGTCTTCTACAGCGGCGCCCTCCTGCTCGACCTGGGACGCCCCTGGAACGTGGTCAATCCCATCATCGGGAACGCCTTCGGGTACGGGTCGGTGCTCTTCCTGGTCGCCTGGCACTTCCTCCTGTACACCCTGGTCCTCTTCGTCGAGATCTCCCCCGCGATCGCCGACTGGCTGAAATGGGTCAAGGCGAAGCGGATCATCCAGAAGGTGACCACCGCCACCATCATCGTGGGCGTGACGCTGTCCACGCTGCACCAGGCGGGGCTGGGCGGCTTGTTCCTTACGGCGCCATCCAAGATCCACCCCCTCTGGTATTCGAGCAACATCCCGGTCCTGTTCTTCATCTCGAGCATGTTCGCGGGGTTTTCGATGATCATCATCGAAAGCATGTTCACGCACAGGATTTTCTCCGACCGGCTCGACGAAGCCCATCGAGCGTCTCACAACAAGATCCTCCTCGGCCTCGCAAAGGGGTCGGCCAGCGTCATGGCCGCATACCTGTTCCTGAAAGTGATCGACCTGACGCACGGCCACCAGCTGGGGTTGCTCCTCACCCCGATGGGGTTCTGGTACCTCGTCGAGGTCGCCGGGTTCACCCTGCTCCCCCTCGTCCTCTACGTCGTCGCCATCCGGCGGCAAAGCGTAAGGCTCGTCCAGGGGACCGCGATCCTCACGGCCATCGGCGTGATCCTGAACAGGCTGAACATCTCCGTGATCGCGTTCAAGTGGTACGAGGCGGTGCTGTATTACCCGTCCTGGATGGAGATCTGGGTCACGCTGGCGGTCATCAGCATGGAACTCTGGGTGTTCCAGTGGGTCATCAACCGCATGCCGATCCTCGGCGCGCACCCGGACTTCAAGACGGAAGAGCAAACCCTTAATAACCTCAAT
>JAENIX010000202.1 GCA_016844415.1 Actinomycetota bacterium
GCATCTGCGCCTCCCTTCCGTGGAGGACGTGCGCACCGGGGTCATCGCTTCGCGGATCGCCGCGCACGCGGCCGACATCGCCCGGGGAATCCCTGGGGCTATGGAGCGCGACAATCGCATGGCGGACGCGCGGCGGAGGCTCGACTGGAAGGAGCAGATCGAGCTGTCCCTCGATCCGGAAACGGCTCGCGCGCTGCGGAAAGGGAGTCTGCCCACGGTCGACGAGGCGGCCTGCACGATGTGCGCGGACCTGTGCGCCATCAAGACTTCGCAGAAGGCGATTCGGCGGAGTTAGTGCTCAGCGGGCCTGACGGAGCTTTTCGCGGAACGACTCCCGGATCTGATCGGGAAACGCCTTCTCCAGCCACCCGGCCGCGACCAGGACGCGCGGAGCGAGCTTCGAGTTCTTGACGAGCGCGGCGTTGCGCGGCAGGATGACGACCAGCAAGAAGACCAGAAGGATGGATAACAGGGCCCCCTTGGCCGCGCCGGCCAGCGCGCCCAGCAACCTGTCCAGGCCGGAGAGCTTCGTCCCGCGTATCCATCGCTCTATCAGAAGCCCGAACAGCCTGACCGCGATATAGACCGCCAGAAGCGCGAGAAGATACGCCGCGACGCCGGCATGGGGGAAGTCGAACTGCAGAAGCTTCTGTACCTCCGCGTTGTACCTGACGGCGAGAATGTGGCCGAGGATAAGGCCCGCGATCGAAACCGCCTGCCGGACGAACCCCTTGAGCAGTCCCAATAGCGCCAGCACCACGCAGATCGCCATTATGCAGATATCGAGCAGGTTCATCGAACCCACTCTACCCGAACATGCGACCGCTTTCCAGAGTGAGAAGCCGCGACGGCGTCAGTTGTCCCGGCCCATCGCCTTCGATACCGCGTTGGATAGCTGCTCCAGCCGGTAGGGCTTCTGGATGAACCCGACGATCCCCTCGTTGATGATCTCCTGGACCGCCCCGTCCAGGCTGAAGCCGGTTGACAGTATGGCCCGCACGTCCGGGTTCAGCGCCTTTATCTCCCTGAAGCAGTCACGACCGCCCAGGTTGGGCATGATCATGTCGATGATGACCAGGTCGATGTTGTTTCCGGACCTTCGGTAGAATTCCACCCCCTCCCGTCCGTCGCAGGCGGTGCTCACCAGGTAGCCGAGCGTCTGGAGCATCGCGGTGCACACATCGCGGACTGTTTCCTGGTCGTCTATTAGCAGAATCCTGCCCCTGCCGGTTTCAACTTCCGTGGCGCTGTCGGGAACCATCCCCTCCAACTTCACCGCCTGGTCGGCAAGGGGCAGATACACCTTGAAGAGAGAGCCGGCGCCGACCTTGCTTTCCACCTCGATGTGCCCCCCGTGGTTCTTGACGATGCCGAAGACCATCGCGAGGCCAAGCCCCGTTCCCTTCCCCTGCTCCTTGGTGGTGAAGAACGGATCGAAGATCTTCTCCAGGTGACCCGCCTGAATTCCCGTGCCCGTGTCGGCCACATCTATCTTCGCATATGCGCCCGGCGGGAGGCCGCCGTGTGCGCCGGAGGAGGCGTCTTCGATACGCGCAACGCTCGTGGAGAAGGTCAGCACCCCTCCTGCGGGCATCGCGTCGCGGGCGTTCATCGCCATGTTCATGAGAAGCTGCTGAAGCTGGGTCGGATCGCCCACCACCGAGACCGGTTCCGGCGTCAGGAACGTGAGTATCCGGATGTTCTTGTCCAGCGTCCGCTCCAGGAGGGACGCGACGTCGTCGATCGTCTTGTGGATGTCCACCGGGACGGCGAGGTTCTTCCCTTTCCGGGCGAACCCCAGCAGCTGCGCGGTGAGCTGGGAAGCCCGATCCGCGGCGTCCTGTATGACGTTGGCGGCCTTGAGGACATCGCTGCCCGGCTTGGCACTGAACTTGAGAAGGTTGGCGTACCCAAGAATCCCCGTCAGCAGGTTGTTGAAATCGTGGGCGATGCCCCCGGCGAGGCTGCCGATCGCCTCCATCTTCTGGGACTGCATGAGCTCCGCCTCGAGAATTCGGCTCCTTTCCTGTGCCTCGACGCGCTTCGAGATATCGCGGGCAGACGCGCAGTTGTATTCCTTGCCGTCGAAGTTTACGTAATTGACCGTAACCTCCACGGGGATCAACCTGCCGTCCTTCGTGCGATGCCTGGTTTCCATGATGTATGAGCCGGTCTTTCGCAGGTCTTCCCAATGAGCCGCCCACTTGTCGGGGGGGAACTCCGGGTTGATCTGGTGGATCGTCATGGACAGGAGTTCATCGCGGTCGTACCCGAGCACCCTGCTCGCCTGCTCGTTGACGTATATCAGTCGCCCGTCCGGGCCCATCCAGTAGGCGGCATCGCCGGCCCGGTCGACGGCGAACTGCATCAGCCGCAACGCCTCTTCCGACTTCTTGCGGTTCGTTATATCCAGGAGCAGCCCGTCGACATATGCGAACTTCCCCGCGTCGTCATAGAATATCTGGCGCCGGTCCGCGAGCCACCGGACGGAGCCGTTCTTGTGCAGGATGCGGTATTCCACCCGAAAGACCTTTTCCCCCTTCCGAACAGCTTCGCGGAACCTTTCCCTCAACGGTTCTATTTCCTCGGAGTGCACGATATCGCGCCAATTGACCGTCTTGTCGGTGAAATCCTTCGCAGGATGGCCGGTGAGCGGAAGTATGCCGGCGCCAGCCAAGGTCAGGGACCAGTCGCGGTGGCCGCGATAGACGACTCCCGGCAAGTTGTCCATGAGCGTCATGAGCCGGCCGGACAGCTCCTGCTGGGACTCGAACAGCCGGGTGTGCCGGATTGCCACTGCTATCTGCCGCGCCGCCGCTTCCGCTATGCTTACCTCGGCCGCCGTCCACTCATGCGGCTCCGCGCGGTCGAGAAACAGGACTCCGACCAGCTCCTTCCGGACGCGCAGGGGAACCCCGAGATACGATCCCAGGCGGGTATTTTCCGCGGTCTCCTTCCACCCGGCGTAGCCGGGGGACCGCCGGATATCGTCGACGACAACGGTTTCCCCCCTCTCGAAGGCTCCCGTTGAATCAACGTCGCGCGTGGGCGAGTCCGAAAGCAGGCCCGAGTGGGGGAATCCCGGCACGCAATACTCCGCCAGCTCCCCGGGGTTGCCCTTGATCCAGACGGCGCATCGGGGCAGTTCCAGCAATATGCACA
>JAENIX010000022.1 GCA_016844415.1 Actinomycetota bacterium
AGTGAGGACGGATCTCAAGGTGATCTTCATGAGCGGGTATACGGCCAATGCCGTGCACGAATCGTTCGTCTTGATCGCAGGGATTCCGTTCCTTTCAAAACCGTTTGGCCCAGGTGCGTTGGCAAGGAAGGTAAGAGAAATACTGGATACCCCTTGTTGAAAGACATGACGAGGCCACCCGAGGGTTGTTATTCACGGACCGGATAGATAGGAAAGGAGGGAAAGCATGGAACGGGACGAGAGACGCGCAATTCTTGTAGTGGACGACGATCCTGCTGTTCTGGAATCGACTCGAATGATATTGAGCGGGTTTGGGCACCTCGTATTTGCATATGGGAATCCCAAGGATGCAATGGCCAAGTTGAAAGAAAATGGCGTTTCCGTAGTATTGACAGACATAAGAATGCCGGAGGAAACCGGTCTTCAATTCCTGGAGAAAATACATTCATTCAATTCCGAAATCCCAGTAATCATAATGACCGCGTATGCGGAACTCGATGTGACGATTGACGCGATTCGGAAAGGCGCATTCGATTTTTTACTAAAACCCTTCAGGCCTGAAAACCTCGCCCATTCGGTAAAAAAAGCGATCGAACATTACAGGCTTAAGCAGCTTGAAAAAAACTACACCGGTACGCTTGAAAATACGGTGAGAAACAGAACCCGGGAACTGACTGATGCGCTGACGCTGGTGAAATCCGCAAGCAAGGAGATCGTCGAGCGCCTTGCAGGAGTCGCCGAGTACAGAGATACGGAGACGGGCCAACATATCAAGAGGATCGGCTTGTATTCGCAAAGGATCTCCGCAGCCCTGAACATGCCGGCGGAGTTTGTCGAAGCGATCACGTTTGCAAGCATTCTTCACGATATAGGAAAGGTCGGGATCCCGGACAAAATTCTCCTAAAGCCGGGTCCTCTCAACCAGGAAGAGTTCGATATCATCAAAACCCACACGGAAATCGGTTGGAAGATGCTCTCAGGATCTTCCTATCCAGGGATTCCAATGGCGACTTCCATCGCCCTGAATCACCACGAAAGGATGGACGGTCGCGGGTATCCTCGGGGGCTGAAAGGGAAAGAGACACCGATCGAGGGTAGGATCGTAATGCTCGTCGATCAATATGATGCCTTAAGAAGTGATCGACCATACAAATACGGGTTTGACCACGATAAATCATACAGGATCATCACAGAAGGAGATGGGAGGACATCGCCGGAGCATTTCGACCCGAACGTTCTGGACGCGTTTGTCCGCGTTGCGCCGGAGTTCGACAGAATATTTTGTGGGTTGCGCGGATAACTGACGCAGTATCTCGATTAAAGAAGAAGTCTGGCGCCCCCGGGGTGACTCGAACACCCGGCAAACGGTTTAGGAAACCGCTGCTCTATCCACCTGAGCTACGGGGGCGTGTACCCGACGCTTTCCGACCCTTTTCCCGCCCTTTCAGCTCCGTCAGCTCGGCCAGGAAACAGCACTCCACTATTTCCGCGCCGAGTTTTTCCAGAAGCCCTACCACGGCCGCCATCGTCCCCCCCGTCGCGAGCACGTCGTCCGCCACGATCACCCGCATCCCGGGCCTTATGGCGTCTGCGTGGATCTCCAGCCGGTCCTTCCCGTACTCGAGATCGTACGTCGCGGAAACGGTGCGGTGCGGCAGCTTCCCCGGCTTGCGCACGAGGAGAACCCCGATCCCCAGCTTGTACGCCATCGCCGCTCCCATGATGAATCCCCTCGCCTCCACGCCCACGACCGCATCGATCCCTTTGTCGAAATGGCGGTGGGCCATGAGATCAATCGCGCGCTGGAACGAGGAGCTGTCGGACAGCAGCGTGGTGATGTCCTTGAACTGGATTCCCTTCTTTGGGAAATCCGGTATGTTCCGTATTTTATTCTTAAGCTGTCTCATCCCGGATCATCCATCCTTTTCAGAGGATTTTACCCGAAATTTTCGCTTATGTCCGCACTGCAGCGCTGCTCTGCCCCGTCAATCGGGAAATCCGAATTCCCCGATAAGCGGAACGAACCGGCACCCGCCAAGGAAGTCCTTCCGTTCCTTTCCGGACTCCTTCGTCACCCGCACGAGATCCTGCTCCCATCTTCCCCCAATCGGGATCACGATGATGCCGCCCTCCGAAAGTTGCTCGAATAGAGGCGGAGGAACGCCGGGAGCCGCGGCGGTGACGATGATCCGGTCGAAGGGCGCCTCATCGGGAATCCCGGTGCTTCCGTCCCCCGTCCGGAACCGTACGTTATCCACTCCCGATTCCCGAAGCGTTATTTCCGCGGATGCCTGAAGCGTGGATAAGCGCTCGACGGTTACCACTTCCTTCGCCAGGCGGCACAGTATGGCCGTCTGGTAGCCGGAGCCGGTGCCGATTTCAAGCACCTTCTCCGTTCCGGCGAGCCTTAAGGCCGCTGTCATTTCCGCTACTATGTATGGCTGGGATATCGTCTGGCCGTCTCCTATGGGAAGAGGCCCGTCGTCGTACGCACGCGCCGAAAGATTGGATGGGACGAAAAGATGACGCGGTGTTCCTCCCATCACGGCCAGGAGGCGTTCGTCCCGTATTCCCCGGGCGCGGATCTGTTCCGCCACCATCCGGTGGCGCTTCACCGCAAACTGGTCTTTCACCATTTCCAGCGCCGGAGCGCACTCATGGAAGCGTAGTTTGTGAAGTCGAGGTGAACCGGTGTCACGGAAATGTATTTCTGCTCGACTGCCTCGAGATCGGATCCGGGAATATCCACCCGGCTCGGGTTGTCCCCGCCGATCCAGTAGTATTTCCTGCCGCGCGGATCCTTTTTCGTGACGATGGAATTCTCGTAGATCCTCTTTCCCTGCCGGGTGACCCGCACCCCACGGATTTCCTCCTTCGGGATGTTAGGCAGATTGATGTTCAACAGCGTGTCTTTCGGAAGTCCGTGCCGAAGCACTTTCCTTGCGACGCGAAGCGAAAACTCCGCGGCGTCGTGGAATTGGAACCTCTTGCGTGAAGCCAGTGAAACGGCGATCGATGGTATGCCGAGGATCGTCCCTTCCATCGCGGCGGACACCGTCCCCGAATACGTGATGTCGTCCCCCATGTTCGTCCCCTTGTTTATTCCGGACGCCAGCAGGGCAATTTTCTTCTTCTTCAATATCCCGTTCACCGCGAGGTACACGCAATCGGTCGGGGTCCCGTCCACGGCGTAGACTCGGGGTCCCAGTTTCTCGTATCTAAGAGGGTGCGCAAGGGTAAGGGCATGGCTGGCGGCGCTGCGCTCCCGGTCGGGAGCGACGATGTACACGGTCCCGAGTACGCGAAGCGCTTCGGCGAGGGCGAGGATCCCTTCCGATCGAACACCGTCGTCGTTGCATACCAGGATTATGGGAGAGAGTCGCTTCAATTCAGCTCGATGGATTTGTTATGGAAGAAATTGGTCGGGGCGACTGGACTTGAACCAGCGGCCCCTTGCACCCCATGCAAGTGCGCTACCAGGCTGCGCTACGCCCCGACCCAGGGGAAGCATATTACCCGTCCGGACTTCCGTTGTCACGCCAAATCTGCCTTCACCTGTTGTTATCACCGCGCGCGTCCGAAGTCGTCCTCGATCCGCTCGATGTCGTCCTCGCCGAAGTACTCTCCCCTCTGCACCTCTATTATAACGAGGTCCTTCCTGCCGACATTCTGAACCCTGTGCAGCATCCCTGCCGGAATATCGACGGAAGATCCATCTTCGACCTTCACCTGCTTTTTCCCCCTTGTCACGAGACCAGTTCCGGAAACCACGTGCCAGTGCTCGGTGCGGAAACGATGCCTCTGCAGGCTCATCCTTCGTCCCGCCGACACTACGAGCCGCTTGACCTTGTGGTCCATCTCGTCCGCCAGAACGGTGAAGCTGCCCCAGGGGCGCCAGGATTCCACCCAGGGGCCGTCGGAGATCGTTTTACGGGCCTGCGGCACGGATTTGCGTTTCTTCGGCTTTTCCTGCATAGGTTCGGACCCTGTGCGAGCGCCTGGAATCGGCGGGGGGATCAGTTTTTCAGCATCTCCCGGATCTGGCCCAGATCTTTCTTCACCTTCTGGAGGAGGACTTTTTGGGTCTTTTCTTCCAGCCCAAGATCAAGCTGTTTGGTCTTTCTTTTCGACCCTTCCTTTAACTTCTTCTGCGCCCCCTCGATGGTGAACCGCTCTTCGTAGAGAAGCCGCCTTATTTCAATAAGGGTATCCAGTTCCTGGCGATTGTAGACGCGATGTTTCGAACGGTTTTTCGAGGGGGTCAGACGGAACTCGGATTCCCAGAAACGCACGACGTAGGGCTGTACGCCGAGGATCTCGCCGACCTCACCGATCTTGAAATAGAACTTGTCCGGAACCGTGGGCCTCGTCACTGGCGCCCCTGGAGTACGTTTCAGGATTTCTTGTCGTTGATATGCGCTTTCAGGATCTGGCTCGGCCTGAAAGTGAGCACACGTCGCGCCGTGATCTGGATGTCGTCCCCCGTCTGGGGATTACGCCCCTTGCGCGGACGCTTGTCGCGCAGGATGAAGTTGCCGAAGCCGGATATCTTGATTTTCTCACCGCTTTTCAAGCTGTTTTTCATGGTATCGAAAATCGCTTCCACGATATCCTGCGACTCCTTCTTCGAAAGCCCGCCCACCTTTTCGTAGACGATCTCCACCAACTCAGCCTTCGTCATTCAATCCTCCCTCCCGGCGCGTCTTACGACGTGCGAATTTTGCCGCCGAAGCGATTCTCCAATATTTTTACTATCTTGGTATGTATACTATTAACTTCGGCATCAGTCAAGGTTCTGTCAAACGGTTGTATTTTAACGCGAAACGCCACGCTCTTGCTCCCTTTTTCGATCTTTTCCCCCTCGTAAACATCGAATACAGTTGCGGATTCTATTTCTTCGGATAGCCCGGAAACCATGGCCAGCACGTCTCCGACGGGCACCTGGCCGGACAGGACGCAGGCGAAATCCCGGACAACGGGGGGGAATTTGGGAACAGCCTTGAATTGGGCGGCGGGACGCCTGTCCCCCAATGCCGCTTCCATCCTGATTTCGCCGTAATAGACCGTGCCTGGGATCTCAAGCGCGGAGGAGAGCTCCCGTCGGACCGCTCCCACCCATCCCACGATTTCGCCATCCATGATTATTTCGGCGGCTCTCCCCTGCGCGAGAAAAGGCTTCGAAACCGTGGGGACGTAATGGACCGGTTTCGTCATGAGAAAATCAAGCAGGGACGACGCGGTCGCCTTCGCGTCGAAAAAATCGACGGCGCTCTGCCCTCCGCTCCAGTTTTCAGGAAGCCGTTTTCCGTATAATGCGAACCCGATGCGCGGTTCCTCGAAATGCCCCGCCGCCAGCGACTTCCCGAACGCCTTACCCGTCTCGAATAGCCGGATGTCCTCCTGGAACCTTCGAAGGTTCGACGACACGTTGTGAAGTAGTCCCATAAGCAGGTGGGGGCGCATCATCGTTGTGTCGTCGGAAATGGGATTGGAGAGCCGCATCGCGTCCGCAGCATCGAATCCCAGCAACGAGGCATGTTTTCCCCATTCTTTTTCGGGAACGAACGAGAAGTTGATAGCCTGCGTAAATCCCTGCCCCTTGAGGAATTCGGAGGCATCTTCGACGACCCTGACGAAACGGTCGTCCGGAGAGAAATCCGGCGCAGCCGATTCGGGGTATGTCGTGGGAATCCTGTCATATCCGGTTATGCGGGCGACCTCCTCCACCAGGTCGATCTCCCGCTCGATGTCGAAACGGTGCGGCGGGACACCGACGGTCCAGGAGGCTTCTCCTTCGCGGCGCACCGAAAACCCGAGGCGCCCGAACACCCCCTCGCATTCCTGCCCGGGGCACTCCATGCCGAGAATCCTGCTTGCCCTTGCCGGGCGGAAAGGCACGGACCGGGTGAAATCCCTCCCTCCTCCGATATCGAATGTTCCGCTCGCGACGGAAAAGGAGGCAAATCGCGAAAGGAGGGAAACCGCCCGGTCGGCGGCGTACATCGTCCCGCCAGGGTCGACCCCGCGTTCGAAGCGGTATGAAGACTCGGTCGACAGCCCGAGCCGCCTCGACGTCCAACGGATGGATGCGGGCGCGAAATGCGCGCTTTCGAAGAGAACGCGCGTCGTCGTGGGAAGCACCTCGGTGTTCTGCCCTCCCATCACTCCCGCAACCGCCACGGGTCCGTCGCCGTCCCAGATGAGCAGCATCTCCGGAAGGATCTCCCGCGCGGCTCCGTCCAGGGTGACATAGGTTCGGGGGACGCCCGATCGTTTCACGTCGATCTTCCGGCCCGCCAGGCGGTCCAGGTCGAACGCGTGCATCGGCTGGCCGAGCTCCAGCAGGAGGTAATTGGTGATATCGACGATGTTGTTTATCGGTCTGACGCCGCAAAGCGATAGGCGGCGCTGCATCCAGTCCGGAGACGGGGCGATCGTCACGTCGGAAATCACGCGCGCTGAATAGCGCGGACAGAGATCGGCGTCGGTGACATCGACAGCGGCGAGATCCTCCGCCGGGGGCCCCCCGCCCTCAGTTACGGTAGCGGGGGGCATCACGACCTTCTCGCCGGTGATGGCAGCGACCTCCCGGGCTACCCCCAGGACGCTAAGGCAGTCTCCGCGGTTCGGCGTGATCTCCACGTCAAGAAGCCAGTCCGCAAGCCCGATGGCGTCGGACAATGGCTTTCCGACCTCCGTCCCGGGCGGAAGGATGATTATCCCCGCCGATTCCTCCGAAAGCCCAAGCTCCATCTCCGAGCAGAGCATTCCTTCGGAGGACTCCCCGCGGATTTTCGCCTTCTTGATTTCCATCCCATTGGGGAGTTTCGCGCCTGTGCGGGCGAGCGCCACGATGTCGCCCTGCTTCATGTTCCTCGCCCCGCAGACGATGGCGTACTCCTGTGACCCGTCGGTCACCCGGCAGAGTGAAAGCTTGTCGGCGTTCGGGTGCTGCCTCTGGGAGAGTATTTTCGCGACGACGACGTTGTCCATCCCCTCGCCAAGGAACCGGCAGGAGGAAACCTCGACCCCGGCCATCGTGAGCGCATCCTGGATGTCCGCGGCGGAAAGCCGGGTATCCACGAATTCCTTGATCCATGAATAGAGGATTTTCACTCGCGCCTGTCCCTGATCGCCCTTCCCTGCGGCTAAAACTGCGAAATGAAGCGGATGTCGTTCTCGAAGAAAAGCCGGATGTCGTTTATCCCGTGGCGCAGCATCGCGATCCGCTCCACGCCCATCCCGAAGGCGAACCCGGTGTACTCCTCCGGGTCGTACCCGACGAATCCGAAGACGGAGGGGTCGATCATCCCGCACCCCAGGATCTCCAGCCACCCGGAGTCCTTGCAGACCCGGCATCCGGCCCCGCGGCAGATGACGCATCGGATATCCACTTCCGCCGACGGCTCGGTAAAGGGGAAGAAACTCGGCCGGAACCGCAACGGCAGCCCCGATCCGAACATCATCCCGCAGAACTCGGTCAGCAATCCTTTCAGGTCCGCCATGGTAACGCTCCGGTCTACGGCGAACCCTTCAACCTGGTGGAACATCGGGCTGTGGGTAACGTCGGAATCGCATCGGTACACCGCGCCCGGCGCGATGATCCGTACGGGAGGGCGCATCGCCTCCATCGTCCGTATCTGTATCGGGGATGTGTGCGTCCTCAACACAAGGTCCATACCCGGCCAGTCCATGTAAAAAGTGTCCTGCATGTCCCGGGCGGGATGGTCCTTTGGGATGTTGAGGGCCTCGAAGTTATAGTAGTCTTTTTCGATCTCCGGGCCGCAGCGGACGGAAAACCCGAGACGCTGAAACACGGAAACGATCTCGAACAGGGTCCGGGAAATCGGATGGCGATGCCCGATGGCCGGCGCTCTGCCGGGCAGCGTCACGTCCAGCAGGCCGCTCCCCTCCTTCGCGAGCCGCTCCTTTTCGCGGATTTCCTCGAGGCGGGCATCGAAGGCGGACTCGAGCGCCCCTCTTGCCTCGTTGGCGGCCGTCCCGATCCGCTTTTTTTCCTCGGACGGGAGGTATGCGACGGTCTTGAGGATCTCGGAAACCGCGCCCTTCTTCCCGAAATATTTCCCCTTGGCATCGAGGAGATCGCTCTCGTTCGCGGCCGCGTAAATGGCGCGCAATCCGGCTTCCTGCAGCTCCTTCAAACGGTCGGACGGGTCAGTCAACCGAAGACCGCCTTTTCACCCGATGGCTGCCTTGGCCGTTTCCGCGAGCGCGCGGAATCCGGCGGCGTCGTTGATCGCGAGATCCGCCATGATTTTCCGGTCGACCTCGACTCCGGCTTTTTTGAGCCCGAACATGAACTGGCTGTAGGAAAGCCCGTTCTCCCTGGCCGCGGCGTTGACCCGCACTATCCACAGGGAGCGGATCTCCCGTTTCTTGTTCCTGCGGTCGCGGTAGGCGTACCGAAGCGCGCGGGCTATTGTTTCCTTGGCGGTGCGCAGCAGCCGCCCGCGCCCCCCGCGGAAGCCTTTCGCTGCCTTGAGGATACTGCGGCGCTTCTTTTGCGAATGGACCGATCTTTTTACGCGTGGCATCTTCGGTATTCCTCTCTTTTTCTCTTAAATATAGGGCAGCAGGCGCCGGATCGACTTTTCGTTCGTCGGATGGACCAGCGCGACTTTGCGGAGCCCCCGTTTCCTCTTCCGGTTCTTGGTCGTGAGAATGTGACTTTTCCCTGCCTTGGCGCGCTTTATCCCGCCTCGTCCTGTTGCGGTGAAACGCTTCTTGGCGCCCCTGTTCGACTTCATCTTGGGCATTATTTTCCCTCCTGTTTTTCCGCCGGCCCGGGGAGGTCCTTCGGCTTCTTGGACGCCGCCCCGGTCTCGACCGTCCGCTTGGCTGCAGCGGGGGGTTGCGCCACGGTGGGCTTTTTCTTCTGCCCCGTGGGTGAAACCACCATCATCATCGTCTTTCCTTCCATCTTCGGCGGGGATTCGACCTTCGACAGGTCGACCACGGCGTCCAGGACGTGCTTGAGAACCTCGAAGCCGCTCTGCGACGCGTAAGCAAGCTCCCTTCCCCTGAAACGCACCGTGATCTTGACCTTGTCGCCATCCTCGAGGAACCTGCGGATGTGCTTGACCTTCGTGTTCAGGTCGTGGTCGTCGGTCTTGGGCCTGACCTTGATCTCCTTGACCTGGATGACGGTCTGCTTCTTCCTGGCCTCCTGCTCGCGCTTGCTCTGCATGTACTTGAATTTTCCGTAATCCATTATCCGGCAAACCGGGGGCGCCGCGGCGGGCGCCACCTCCACAAGGTCGAGATCGAGGGCTCGCGCCCTGGTCAACGCGTCGTGGATGGAAACGACTCCCAGTTGCTCGTTGTTCATCCCTACCAGCCGCACCTCCGGCACATTGATCTGCTCGTTGATTCTGGATTCCTTGCTGATGGCTCCCTCCTTTAGTTTGTGGTTTGGTCCGTTTCGTCCCGAAGAATCCCGATGAATTCCTCGATGGACATTGGAGGAAGCTGTTCCCCTCCCCTTCTTCTCGGCGCCACCTGCCGCTGCGCCGCCTCCCGGTCCCCCATGACCAGCGCGTACGGGACCTTCTGCATCTGGGATTCGCGGATCTTGTATCCCAGTTTCTCGTTCCTGAAATCTCCCACCGCCCGGTATCCCGCCTCGCGGAGGAGCCTGACGGCTTCCCGTCCGTATTCGTTCTGGCGGTCGGTGACGGGAAGCACGTCGACCTGCACGGGGGCGAGCCATAACGGGAACGCTCCCGCGTAGTGCTCCACGAGCACCCCGAAAAATCGCTCCAGCGAGCCCATGAGCGCCCTGTGGATCATTATCGCGCGCTTCGGCGAGCCGTCATCGGAAGTGTAGGCCACGTCGAACCGGTCGGGGTTGTTGAAGTCCACCTGTATCGTCGAGCATTGCCATGAGCGACCCAGCATGTCCTTGATCTTGATGTCGATCTTGGGGCCGTAGAAAACGCCCTCGCCGGGGTCCACCTCGAACGGCAGCCCCTTGCGCTCAAGCGCTTTCTTCAGAGCCGCTTCAGCCTTCGCCCAGTCTTCGACGTCGCCGGCGAACTTTTCGGGTCGAGTGGACAGGAAGATGTCGTACCTGTCGAACCCGAACCGGCGCAGGACGAACAGCGTGAAGTC
>JAENIX010000203.1 GCA_016844415.1 Actinomycetota bacterium
CTTCCCCCCGCCTCGCCGCAGGTCTGGGGCGAGCAGACCGACGTCAACGAGTCGGCCGACTGGTACAACGCCTCCTACATCGTCCTTTGCGGCTCCAACGTCCCGATGACCCGCACCCCGGATGCCCACTTTCTCACCGAGGCCCGCTACCGGGGGGCCAAGGTCGTGGTCATGTCCCCCGACTACTCCCAGGCGACCAAGTTCGCCGACAACTGGCTGCCTGTTACGCAGGGACACGACGGCGCGTTCTGGATGGCGGTGAACCACGTCATCCTCAAGGAGTATTACGTGGACCGGCAGGTCCCCTTCTTCGAGGAGTATGCGCGGAAGTACACCGACCTTCCGTTCCTCGTGAAACTGGGGCAGAAGGACGGGGTGTTGCGGCCGGGCGAGTTCCTCCGGGCCGACGAGCTCGAGCGGAGCGCCGGGATCGAGCACGCCGACTGGACACTCTGCGTGGCGGACGGGAAAGGGGAGGTGAGGATCCCCCACGGCAGCCTCGGTTCCCGCTGGAGCAAGGCCGAGGGAAAGTGGAACCTGGACATGAAGGACATGGTCGACGGCTCCGAGATCGATTGCCGCCTGACCTTTCTCGGGGGCGAAACCGGCCGGGTCCGCTTCCGTTTCGAGGCGGACGGGGACGTGGTCCGGGAAGTCCCGGTCCGGCGGGTCGCGACCCGGAACGGCGAGGTGACGGTCACGACCGTCTTCGACCTCCTCATGGCGCAGTTCGGCGTTTCGCGCGGCTTGGGCGGCGACTATCCGCGGAACTACGACGAGGAGAAGCCGTTCACGCCGAAGTGGCAGGAGAAATACACCGGTATCGCCGCCGGGTCCATGCTGAAGATCGCCCGTGAATGGGCCGAGAACGGGGAGAAGAGCGGCGGCCGGAACATGATCATCGTGGGAGCCGGCATCAACCACTGGTTCCACAACGACCTGATCTATCGAGCCGCCATCACCTCGCTCATCCTTACCGGGAGCGTCGGGCGCAACGGGGCCGGGCTCGCCCACTACGTCGGCCAGGAGAAGGTGGTGCCCCTCGCCCCCTGGACCTCCATCGCCATGGCCCAGGACTGGGTGAAGCCTTCCCGCCTGCAGAACACCCCGAGCTTCTGGTACATCCATTCCGACCAGTGGAGATACGACCGGAGCTTCGCAGACTACTTCCCGCCGGAAACCGGGGAGAACATGCCGCTCCACGCCGCCGACATGAACGCCAAGGCGGTCCGGCTCGGCTGGCTCCCCTTCGCCCCCCATTTCAACGACAGCACCCTGCGGCTGGTGGACGCGGCGAAAGCGGCGGGCGCCCGGACGGACGAAGAGATCCGCGGCTGGCTCGTGTCCCGCCTCAAAAGCGGCGAGACGCGGTTCGCCATCGAAGATCCGGACGGGGAGGGGAACTCCCCCAAGGTCTGGTTCATCTGGCGTGGCAACGCCATTTCCGCCAGCGCAAAGGGGCACGAGTTTTTCCTCAAACACGTGATCGGCGCCCCCAACAGCAGCTGTACCGCGAAGGAAGTCGCCAAGGGAGCGGTGAAAGACCTGGTCTGGCACGAGGTGGCCCCCGAAGGGAAGCTGGACCTCGTGGTCGACCTCAACTTCCGGATGGACACCTCGACCCTCTATTCCGACATCGTCCTGCCGGCGGCCACCTGGTACGAAAAATCCGACCTGAACACCACCGACATGCACTCCTTCGTCAACTGCCTGGACGCCGCCGTTCCGCCATCGTGGGAGTCGAAGCCGGACTGGAAGATCTTCGGCCTGATCGCGCGGAAGGTGAGCGAGCTGTCGGTAAAGCATTTCCCCGCGCCGGTGAAGGACATCGTCGCCGCCCCGCTCCTCCATGACACGCCGGGGGAAATCGCGCAGAGGTCCGTGAAGGACTGGAAGCTCGGCGAATGCGAGCCGGTCCCCGGGAAGAACATGCCGAACCTGGCCATCGTGGAGCGGGACTACGTGAACCTGTACAACCGCTTCCTGTCGGTCGGGCCTGCCATGGGACACCTGGGAGCCCACGGGGTCAACTGGGAAGCGGGCGACGTGCACGAGAAACTCCTCGAGACGATGCCGACACGCGCCTGGAACGGCAAGACCTACATCGACCTGGAGGACGAGAAGGTGGTCGCCGACGTGATCCTGGCCTTCGCGCCGGAGACCAACGGGGAACTGGCCTACCGCTCTTACCAGAGCCTGGAGAAACGGGTCGGGAAGCCCCTCTCGCAGATCTCCGCCGGGGACCGGAATTTCCGGATCACCTGGGAGGAGATCACGCAGAAACCGCGCCGCTTCATCAGCACCGCGGTCTGGAGCGGCCTGGTCAACGAGGGGCGCCCGTACGCCCCCTATACCCTCAACGTGGAATACGGAGTGCCGTGGCGAACCCTTTCCGGACGGCAATCCCTCTACCTGGACCATCCCTACTACGGCGCGTTCCACGAGGGGCTCCCCACCTTCAAGGGGAAGATCCCCCCGGCGCTCCTGGACGAGACGGAAGGGGAGACCGGGCTCGTGCTCAACTTCCTGACCCCCCACGGCAAGTGGAGCATCCACTCCACCTACAGCGACAATCTCCGGATGCTCACGCTCTCCCGCGGCGGGCAGGTGGTCTGGCTGAATCCTGAAGACGCGGCGGGCGCCGGGATCGGGGACAACGATCCGATCGAGGTCTACAACTCCAACGGCGTCGTCGTCTGCCGGGCGAACGTCTCGTCGCGCATCCCGAAGGGGGCGGCGGTCATGTACCACGCGCCGGAGCGGACCCTCAACATCAAGAAGTCGAAAAAGAGCGGGCGGCGGGGCGGCGTGCACAACAGCCTGTCCCGCATCCGCCTCAAGCCGACGCTGATGCTCGGCGGTTACGCCCAGTTCAGCTTCTCCTTCAATTACTGGGGGCCGACCGGGGTGAACCGCGACTGCTATGTCGTCGTTCGAAAGTTGGGGGGGTGAGGCGATGGACGTGCGAGCGCAACTGGTGATGGTGTTCCACCTCGACAAGTGCATCGGATGCCACACCTGCAGTATCTCCTGCAAGAACATCTGGACCGACCGGCGCGGCGCCGAATACATGTGGTGGAACAAGGAACGTTCAAGGGCGGCTGGGTCGTCGACGGCGGCAACCTCCGGCTTCGGGCCCTCGGGAAAGGGCCGACCCTCCTCAACATGTTCTTCCAGCCCAACATGCCGAAGATGGAGGATTACTACGAGCCGTTCGACTTCGACTACGGCAACCTCTACGGGGCCGGGGAAGGGACCGATCAGCCGGTGGCCGAGGCGTTCTCCCGGATATCCGGCCGGAAGATCGAGACGATCCAGGGAGGTCCCAACTGGGACGACGATCTCTCCGGCTCGCAGCTCTATGCCGCGAAGGACGTCAACCTGGAGGAGAGCAGGATCGTCGAGGAGTACGGCAAGATGTTCATGCACTACCTCCCCCGGATCTGCAACCATTGCCTGAATCCGGCGTGCGTCGCCTCGTGTCCCTCCCGGGCCATCTACAAGCGGGGAGAGGACGGCGTCGTCCTGGTGGACCAGAACGTCTGCAAGGGGTGGCGATTCTGCACCAGCGCCTGCCCCTACAAAAAGGTGTACTTCAACTGGGACAGCGGGAAGGCGGAAAAATGCATCTTCTGCTTCCCCCGCACCGAGACCGGGCAGTGCAACGCCTGCGCCCACAGCTGCGTCGGCAGGATCCGGTACGTCGGCGTCCTTCTCTACGACGCGGAAAGGGTCGAGCAGGCGCTTCTCAAACCCGATGACCAGCTTGTGGAGGCCCACCGCGCCGTGATCCTCGATCCTCGCGACTCCGCGGTTCGGGATGGGGCCAGGAAGAACGGCGTCTCCGACCTGTGGCTGGAGGCGGCGGAGAAATCGCCGGTGTATGCCCTGGTCAAGGAGTTCGGTCTCGCCCTGCCGCTTCACCCCGAGTTCCGGACCTTGCCGATGGCGTATTACATTCCCTCCCTGTCCCCGGTTCTCTCCACGCTGGGGGATTCCCACGAATTGGTGGAGCACGGGATGTTTCCGGCGGCGGAAACGATGCGGGCTCCCCTGAGCTACCTGGCGAGCCTGCTGTCCGGCGGCAACCGGGAGGTGGTGGCGGCGGTGCTGACGAAGCTCATCGCGCTGCGTTCCTTCATGCGCGCCAGGAACCTCCATCAGCCGATGGACGACGGGATTCTCAAGAAGGCGGGTCTGGATGAAGCCGCGGCCGCTCGCCTCTACCGGCTGTTCACCATCGGGGGGTACGACGAACGGAACGTCATCCCGGCACAGCAGAGGGAGGAGCAGGATCCATATACCCGCAAGGGGGCGAGCGGATTCGGAATCCTGAAGAAGGTGGGGAGGGGGAGATGAGCCTTGCGGAATGCTACGCCTCCCTCGCCCGTATGCTCGATTACCCCGAGGGGATCGAAGGGATCGTGGCGGACTGCGATACCGTCCGCACGATTCTGCAGACAAATAATATCGAATCCCCGCTGGAGCCCTTCGGCAGGTTCGTGGAGACCTCGGCTCTGGCCAGGCTCCAGGAGGAATATGTCGCGACCTTCGACTTCAATCCGGCGGTCGCCCTCTATCTGGGCCACCACCTCTTCGGCGACAACCAGAAAAAGGGAACCTACCTGGTCCGGGTGAAGCAGGAGTTCGGACGCCGTGGTTTTACTCCTTCGGGCAACGAACTCCCCGATCATCTGCCGTTGCTGCTTGGATTCCTTGCATACCTGGCGCGAAACGGGGAAGACGGCGTCCGCCGGTCTTTTCTCTCCGAGTGCGTGCTCCCGGGAGTGGAACGACTCGGCGCCGCTTTTTCCGCCCGCGGGGATTCTCCCTGGAAGCCGGTCGTCGAAGCGGTGAGACTTCTGTGCGCCGCAGACTCTGCAATTAAGGAGGAGGGCAAGCCATGCTGAATGTCTTCATATTCGTCGTTCTCCCCTATGTTGCGCTGGCGCTGTTCATTTTCGTGACCCCGTACCGATACTTCTCGAATCGGCTCACCTGGTCGGCCTACTCCACGCAGTTTCTGGAGCAGAAGGCCCTCTACTGGGGGAGCAATCCGTGGCACTACGGGATTATTCCGGTGGTTTTGGCCCATTTTCTGGGAGTCATCGCACCCGGCCCCATGAAAGCCATCCTGGCGAACCAGCAAACCCTGATCCTCCTGGAGAGCGTCGGGCTCGGACTCG
>JAENIX010000023.1 GCA_016844415.1 Actinomycetota bacterium
GGATTGCATCCTCGGCGCACTCGAAGGCTTCCACGAAGGCCCCTCTTACCCGCAGGAAAATTTCAAGGGATGATCGCAACAGCCTGTCGTCCTCGATAAGTGCAATCCGTGCCCCCTTCAAACTCCGGTATTTGTCCATCACATTCCTTTCGTGCAGGCTGACTGTCCCTATCGCACAGGGCATACCAAGGAGCGAGACGGCATAAATCAATTGGTTTTATGGACAGTTAGAGATAGTGGAGAATGGAACGGAGAGCAAAGAGCATTGGCGATCTATAAGAATCCTCACTCGGAACTGGAGAAATCTCTATTTCCGGGAAACGGTCAGAGGCCCAACTTTTTGCGCCGGTAACGGAAGGTGTGGTAGTTGATGTTAAGGAGCTGCGCCGCACGAGTCTCGTTGCCGTTCGCCAGCCGGAGCGCCTCCACGAAATAGCGATTCTCGATCGATTCCTGCACAGAGGCTAGGTTGACCCCTTCCGCAGTCATCGGGGGAGCTGCTTCCCTTCCCGAAAAGCCGGAAGGACGGGATGATGGGCCGCCCGGGTCGATCCGAAGATCGGTGACTGCGATCTCGGGCCCCCTGCTCGTCAGAATCGCCCGCTCCACGACGTTGCGCAGCTCGCGCACGTTCCCTTCCCATGGGTGGGCGAGAAGAGCTTCTTCAGACTCGAGTGAGAATCCCGTGACGGACTTGCCGAACTTCCGCGAGAACTCCACGAGGAAATGTCGTGCGATCGGAAGGATATCTTCGCGGCGCTCGGAAAGGGTGGGGACGGAAACCCGCACTACGGCGAGTCGGTAATAGAGGTCCTCGCGGAAGGTTCCCTTCCCCATGAGGGCCTCCAGGTCCATGTTAGTGGCGGAGACGATCCGTGCGGTGGCTTTGAGCCGCCGAGTCCCCCCGACACGATAGAACTCCCCATCTTCCAGGAAGCGGAGAAGCTTCGCCTGGGCCTCGGGGCTCAAGTCCCCGACTTCGTCGAGGAAGAGCGTCCCGCCGCTGGCTTCCTCCACCAGCCCCTTCTTCCCGGCGTGGCTAGCGCCGGTGAAGGCGCCCTTCTCGTACCCGAAGAGCTCGCTTTCGAGAAGCTCCTTCGGGATCGCGGCACAGTTTACGCTGACCATGGGGCCGCGGAAATTCGGGCTCCGGAAGTGGATCGCCGCGGCGACAAGCTCCTTCCCGGTCCCCGTCGGACCCAGGATGAGGACAGGGGTGTCGGGGCTCTTCGCGGCGGACTCCACGAACTCCATGACGTCGCGGATCGCATGGCTCTCCCCGACGAACAGGGGGACGTTATCCCGCAGGCACCGCGCCTGCAGCTCCCGCACCTCCTTCTGGAGCCTGATCGTCTCCAGAGCGTTGCCGACCGTGGCCGTAAGCGTCTCCGAGTGGAGCGGCTTCACCACGTAGTCGAACGCCCCGCCTTTCATGGCGGCGACGACCGTCTGGACGTCCTCGTACGCCGTGATGACGATCACCAGCGCCTCGGGCCGGATCGCCTTGACCGCACGGGTCCCTTCGATCCCGCTCATCCCCGGAAGCCCGATGTCCATGAGGATAAGGTCCGGCGGGTCCTCCCGGACGGCATCCACGACCGACTCCGCGTCCGCGAAGACCCGAATGCTGTATGTATGCTCAAGTGCGATCCGGATCCCTTCCCGGATGCTCTCTTCGTCGTCCACGACGAAGACCCGGTACGGCTCTATGGCGGGCTCCTTTCCTCGAACAGCGGAAGCTCGATGCGGAACTCCGCGCCGCCCGATTTGGCGGCGCCGACGGACATGCGGCCGCCGTGATCGGAAACGATGCGATGGCTGAAGGAGAGGCCGATCCCGTGCCCTTCCTTCCTCGTTGTGTAGAAAGGCTCGAAGATCTTCTCACGGAGATGCTCCGGGACGCCAGGGCCGGAATCGGCGACCCGAAGGATGGCCTGCCTTCCCTCGCGCGCCACGCTCAAAGAGATCATTTTCGGAGCGTCGGCGGTTTCCATCGCCTGCATGGCGTTTGCCATGAGATTGAGGAGCACCTGTTCCAGCAGCGCGGGATCCGCGCGGCAGTACAACGGGTCCGGAAGGAGGGACTTATGGAGCTCGACGCCGCCCATCCGGGCGGTGACCATGGTTATGGCGATCGCATTCAGGACCACTCCGTTTATGTCGATCCGGGCCATCCGCGGTGGATCGGGCTTGGAGAAATCCAATGTTCGCCTGATCACCGAGGAGATCTTCTCCGAGGCGGCCTTCGCCTGCCCGACGACCGCATGGATCTTTTCCTTCTCCGTTTGTTCCAGCCCCTCCGCTCGCAGGCAGAGCAGGTCAAGTGTCGAAATGTTGATGTTGATCCCGGAGAGGGGGTTTCGTATCTCGTGGGCGATTCCGGCCGCCATATGTCCGAGGGAAGCAAGCTTCTCCCTGGTCAGGACGATCTGCTCCAGGTCCTTCACTCGGGTGATGTCGACCATGTCGACCAGGAACGACGCGCGCCCCCGGAACTGGATCGGGCTGGTCTGGCAGTGGAGCCAGCGCGTCTCCCTGTTTCCTTCCTCTCCCTCCGGCAGAAAGAACCGGATGTCCGCCTCCTGCCGGTCCGGCCCGGCGCCTTCCGTTGCATCGCAGAGCCGCTCGAATTCCGAGGCGTCTTCCGGGTGGACCGGTCCGAGCTCCCGGAATGGGAGCCCGTCGGGGATCGTCCCGAAGAGCTGCTTCTGCCGGGGGTTCCTGAAGACGATGTGCCTTCGCTGGACGATTAATATGCCGACGGACGAGTTTTCCACGAGCGACCGGAACCGCTCCTCGCTCTCCTCGAGCGCTTCCCTCGCGAGTAGCCGGGCAAGCACGCCTGCGGTGTTCTCGGCGACGCGCTCGAGCTGGGCCAGGATATGCGGGTTGAACAACCCCTTGCGCCGGTCGTTCAATTGGAGCAGTCCGAATGTCGCTTCTCCGAGGCGCAGGGGGACCTGCGCGATCGATTCGTACCCCTGCTGAAAGCACCGTCCGCGCGTGGCGATGTTCTTGATGGGGTCGCTCGTGGCCAGAAGCTCGGAGGAGCTGTTCGTCCAGAATGTGCCGTTGGGAGTGAAGAAAGGAAGGGATGGATCGCAGCGTCCCGTGATCACCGCTCCGCATGTGCACTCGTAGGCTGGGGCTCCGTCGAGGGCATCTTCCCCGGATGCGCCACGGTCCGCGGGGCACAGGCTCATTTCGGCCTGTACGAACTCCTCCGGAAAACCCAGCGTCTCGAAGTAGGGATAGTCGGCGCCGCGGCGGTACCGGATGCCGATCGCCTCGCACCCGAAACGTTCTTTCAGGAACAAGGCGAGCGAAGACAGGAACTCCCGGAGGCTGCCGATCGAGCCGGTCCGCTGAAGGAGATCCAGGATCAGCTCGCGCATCTCGACCGCCCGTTGCCGTTCTGCGAGTTCCTGTTCCAGATGCGTGTTCGCGGCCTGAAGCTCGGCGGTACGCTCGTCCACCCGCGACTCCAGCCCGTCCCGGGCGGCACGGAGCTCCTCCTCGCTCTTCTTCAGGTTCCGGAACAGCAGGTCGTAGGGACGGATGAGGCCGGTCGCGATGACCGCCTTGTAGACCAGGTAGAACGAGATGACCTTGAAGTAGTGCCCGATGACGCTGTTGTAGATAAAGGCGTCCCTGTAGAACACGGCCGACAACTCCGCGGCGACGGAGAAGAGCACCGACAGCACCAGCAATTGGAACACTTCACTGTCGAACTTCTCGCGGACCAGCCATATGGTTCCGATGGAGAGGATCTGTATCCCGGAGACGAGGTAGTCGCTCACGCTCTTGGCGTGCGTCAGCCCTATGCCGGGGATGTAGTAGTCCGGGAAAATCCCGTAGAACACCGATCCGACCAGGGCGAGAGCGACGGCGAAGAAGCCCGAAAAGACTAGAGCGGGACGCGTCTTTCTGGAAACGAACAGGGGGGCCGCCAGGAGAGCGAAACTCTGCAGGAACCGGGCGGCGAACCAGAGCTCGATCGAATTACTGTGGTGTTCAGCCGTAAAGACGCCGGTGAAGGAAATGGTATGCAGGAAGTCGATGAGTCCGACGAACAGGTAGGCGATGCCGAGAAAGATGAAGTAGTGGTTATCGATGAAGAACCTGGCGTTCCACGTCAGCATGAAGATGCCGCAGGCGACGATGATGCTGAAATCCTCCGCGATGTCGTGAGCCAGGACGGGGTTCCGCATGTAGACCGCGTAGAGGACAGCGGGCACAACGAGAACCGCGAGAGCGAAGGGGAGCCATTTCTCCCGCGGGGGAACCTCCCTTCCCTTTGGAAACCCGGTCGTGCTCATCGTCATTCGACTCCTGGTTTGCCGGTCCGTCATATTGCGAACCTATCCTGATTGAACCCGAACGGTGGGCGGTTTTCAAGTCCGATGATGCGGGACGCGGGGAATCTTTCGTGCGATGGGCTCATCGAACGCTGTCCGAAAGGAACATGCTCTGGCCTGTAACCCTGAAGGTTCTTGTCCTTTAAGGCGTTTCAATCTGGTAAAATTACTGGTTACAGCGGGGGTGATAAATGAACCGTCAATCCTTCAACGAGGCCTTGCTCGCTTCACTTCCGATCCCCGCGGGCGATCAGGAGGCGTTGCTCCCCCTTGCGCGCACGGAAGGCGCGGCATTCCCCAAAGGCCTTGTGGCGAAAGGGCTCCTGGCGCCGGAGACGCTGCGCAGGGCCTACGAGACCCTGTGCGGCGTACCTGCCTTCCGTCGGGAGACGGTCGAGGTCCGACAGGTTTCTCCCGAGACCCTTCCCCTCCCGTTCCTTCGCGCCAGGCTGATCGTGCCGGTCTCCCAGGAAGACGGGACGCTCGTCGTCGCGATGGCGGACCCGCTGGACGTGGATGCACGGGAGGCCGTCGCAAAGGCGACCGGCCGCCGAGTCGATGTCCGGGTCGGGACGGAGGAGGAGATCCGGGAGGCGATCGAGAAGGTGTATGGGGAAGGGGCCTCCTCCATGGAGCGGCTGGTGGAGCAGGTGGGGGAGGAAGGCGAGGAGCGGATCGGCGGCGACGAGCGCGTGGAGCGGCTGATCGGCGCGGCGTCCGAGGCGCCCATAATACGGCTTGTGAACTTTGTGATCGCCCGCGGGATCGAGCGCGCGGCGAGCGACATCCACCTGGAACCGTACGAAAAGACGCTGCGGGTGCGATACCGCATCGACGGAATCCTCGAGGAGGTCGAGTCGCCTCCCAAGCGGCTCCAGACGGCGATCATCTCGCGGATCAAGATCATGGCCCGCCTGAACATCGCGGAGAGCCGCCTGCCCCAGGATGGGCGGGTTAAGCTGCGGATTGGTGGACAGGAGATCGATTTTCGGGTCTCGACCGTTCCCACGCTGTTCGGCGAGAGCGTTGTCATCCGGATCCTGGACCAGTCCAATGTCCCACTGAACCTTGAAGCGTTGGGATTCCCGGCGGACATGCTGACCCGTTTCCGCCAGATGGTGAGCGTCCCGCACGGAATGATCCTCGTAACCGGCCCCACGGGGAGCGGGAAAACGACGACGCTCTACGGAGCTCTCCAGGAGATCCAGAGCGCCGCGCGGAAGATCATCACCATCGAGGACCCGGTCGAGTACCAGATCGCCGGCGTGAACCAGATCCAGGTCAAGCCCCAGATCGGCCTTACGTTTGCGTCGGGGCTGCGGTCCATCGTCCGGCAGGACCCGGATGTAATCCTGGTGGGAGAGATACGGGACCGGGAAACCGCCGAGATCGCCATCCATTCCGCGCTGACCGGGCACCTGGTGCTCTCCACCCTGCACACCAATGACTCCGCGGGGGCCATCACCCGCATGCTGGAAATGGGAGTGGAAGAATACCTTCTCCCCTCGTCGCTTATCGGCGTGCTGGCTCAGCGGTTGGTGCGGACGATCTGCGGGAAATGTTCCGCGCCGAGGGAGATCTCGCAGGCTTTCCGCGAGGAGATCCTGCGGGAGACGGGCTTCGACGCCCAGGGGGATCTTCGGGTCGGGAAAGGGTGCGACGCCTGCGGAGGGACCGGATTCCGCGGGAGGAAAGCGATCTTTGAGCTTCTGCCAGTCGACGAGGGGATCAAAGACCTGATCCTTGCCCGCGCCGACGCCGGGGCTATACGGGAGCGCGCCGTCGCCCGCGGGATGACGCTCCTGCGTCAGGACGGCTGGAACAAGACGCAGGCCGGAATCACAACAATCGAGGAAGTGCTCCGGGTGACGCGAAGCGGTTGATACGGCGCGTCCCCGGCGCTTGGGAGCCGGGCCGATGGCGGTATTCGGATATCGTGCGGCCGACAGGGAGGGCCGCGTCTCGGAGGGGATGGTCGAGGCGGCCGAGGAACGGGGAGCCGCGGAGCAACTTCGGGAGATGGGCTACCTGCCCATCCGGGTGTGGTCTGCCGCCGTGCCGGGCGCGAAAACCGCCGCAGCGGCTCCGAGGGGAACCCGAAAGGGGGGTACGAAACGCGACATCCTTCCTTTCCTGCAGGGCTTGCGGACCCTGCTCGTCGCCGGCGTTCCGTTGGACCGGAGCCTGGGGATGCTGGCCGACCTGTTTCGCGGCAAGCCGATGGGGGAATCGGCGGGAGAAATTCTTCGGGAAGTACGGGCGGGCAGCTCGCTGGCCGAAGCGATGAAAAAAGCGTCCGGCGCCCCCTTCGACCGCTTCACCGTGCAGATGGTCAGCGCCGGAGCGGCGACCGGTCGCATGGAGGAGGCGCTCGGCCAGGTCTGTCTTTTCCTTCAGCGATCGCGGGATTTCCGGGCCAGCCTGCAGGGGTCGCTATTGTACCCGGCGGTTCTGCTCGTCGCGTCGATCCTTTCGGTGGTCCTTCTGCTGGTATTCGTCGTACCCCGGTTCGTCGCGGTGTTCGCCGCTTCCCGGATCGCCCTGCCGCTGCCCACCCGCATTCTCCTCTCCTTGAGTACGTTCCTCAAGGAGCAGGGTCTGTATCTCCTCCTTGCGGGAGTGTTCCTTTATTATCTGGCTTCCGCCGCCCTGAAGCGCCCGGAGGCGCGGAGGGACTGGGACCGGTCGAAGCTGCGTTTGCCGGGAGTGGGAGGAATCTTTACGGCGATAGAAACTTCCCGGATCCTGCGGTCGCTGTCTTCCCTGCTGTCCGGGGGTGTTCCGATCCTCTCCGCGTTCATGATCGCGCGCGAGGTCAGCGGCAACCTGGCGATCCGCGAGGGGATGGAGGCGGCCCGTCTGCGCGTGCAGGGGGGAGTGAAGGTGGCTCGGGCGCTGGCGGAGACCACCCCGGTCCCCGAGCTGGCGCTCCAGATGATCGCGGTGGGGGAGGAGACCGGACGGCTCGAGGAGATGCTCTCGTCGGTGGCCGACACCTACGAGGAGAACGCCCGGAGAAGCCTGCAGAGGTTCCTCGTCCTGCTCGAGCCCACGGTCATCCTCGCGATGGGGCTCCTGGTGGGGTTCATAGTCTTCTCCATGTTCCTGGCGATCTTCCGGCTGAACGAGGTTCCCCTCTAGTGTACCGTCTCACAAAAAGCTTGACGCACCGAGAGCGTCGATGCGCCGCGCCGGCAAGGCGCGCGACTGAGGCATACCGTTGAGTATGGTGAAGAAGCGCAACGAAGCTGGGGCGGATGCAGCGGCGCTCGAATGCCAAGGTATTTGTGAGACGGTGCACTAGTGTCCGCGCGTGGTTTTTCGCTCCTGGAGTTGGTCCTGGTGCTGGCGATCGCCGGGCTGCTGGCGGCGGTCGTGATCCCCTCTCTGCCGGGCGCACTCGAATCGGCGAGGCTTAAGGGGACGGCGGGGGAGATGCGCGCGGTGCTCACCCTCGCGCGGACGCTCGCGGTGTCGGAAGCGAAGAGCCGCACCGTGGTATTCGACTTCGCCCGCGGGGAATACGGGTTCGATGCGGACGAGCGGAAATGGCTCCTGCCGGAGGGGATCCGCCTGGCGGCCGTCAGACTCGGAGATGCCGACAAGGAGAGCGGGGTCGTCCGCATGCGGTTCTACCCGGACGGCAGCGCCGACGAGACGGAGGTCGCGCTGTCCTCTTCCGGGGGGGGGCGGATCAGGGTGAGCGTCGACCCGCTGACCGGGATCGTCGGGGAGGGGACATGACCCCCCTGCGCGCTTCGCGCTCCGGGGGGCAGGCCATCCTACCATCTCCGCAGAACTCGACCGAGGGGCAGGCTCCCCTACCAACCAAATTGACCGGAAGGCAGGCCCCCGTGCGCTTTTCAGGCAGGGAAGGTTTTACGCTCCTGGAGGTCATCGTCGCCCTTGCGATCCTGGCCGCGGGGCTGCTGGGGCTGCTGGAGCTGCTCTCCGGCTCGCTGCGTCTTTCGGGAACGGCACGGGACACGACTGCCGCCTCCGTGTACGCATCGCAACGCCTGGAAGAGGCGCTTCTGGCGCCCAGGCCGGTGGAGGGGGTGGAAACCGGTCTTTTCGGGGAGAGGTACCGTTGGACCACCGAGACTTCCTTCCTTCCCGAGGAAGAAACGCTTCCGTTCCGCCCTATGCGCATCCAGGTGACCGTCGCATGGGAAGACGGCGCCCGGGAGCGTGCGGTGAGTCTTGTGGCAACCCGGTGGGACCGGAAGAGCGCCGGTACCGGCGGGTGACGAGATGAGATCCCTTGAGCGATCCCCCCTACCAAAAACCTCGACCGGGGGGCAGGTTCCCCTTCGCGCTTCTGGACAGGAAGGTTTTACGCTTCTGGAAATGATCATCTCGCTCTCGATCCTCGCCGCGATCGCCGCGTTCATCGTCGTGGCGTTCCGTCTGACGGGTACCTCGCTGGAAAGGGGCGGGGAGGAG
>JAENIX010000204.1 GCA_016844415.1 Actinomycetota bacterium
CAATCAATCCTTTCCATGCAGGCCAAATAAAAATGCCTCCAGCGCCAGCCGTTTCTGGGCCTGGGGAGGCAGTCGGGACATCGACAACAGCTCCCGGAAGTCGATGCGCCCGTCGGCCGTGAAGTAGAATACCGCCTTGCTCCTGTCGAGGAGGACTTCCGTGCGCGCCAGCTTCATGGGGAGGGCTCTGTCCTCGATCCGCTTCATGCAGAAGGAGTGCGCATCCGCCTCCCGCCGGCCGTTCTCCTGGTGGGCGCGGATGTCGTCGGCGGTGGCCGCCCTTACTATCCTTAAGTACGGTGACTTTTCGCCGGGGGGGGAGTAGGAGTCCACACGCTGGACGACCTCGCCCAGCACCGCCCCGCGCTCGGTCTGCACGACGACGTAATCGCCACGGCCAACCGTGGTCCCGGTGCAGTCGTAGTGGAACGTCTTGCAGACTCCGCGAAGCCTGACTCCCGCAAGATCCATATGCAATCAATCCTTTCCATGCAGGCCAAATAAAAATGCCTCCAGCGCCAGCCGTTTCTGGGCCTGGGGAGGCAGTCGGGACATCGACAACAGCTCCCGGAATTCTGGGCCTGGGGAGGCAGTCGGGACATCGACAACAGCTCCCGGAACTTCCGGGTCCACCCTTCGCCGGTCTTCCGGCCGGCAATGGCGCACAGGGCGTCCCGGAAATCCTCATTTATTATATCCGCTTTCCCCCCGGAAGATAAGAGGGCCAGGTCCCGCGCGACGGAGAGGGGTACCGCGGCCTGTGCTTCCCGGTCTCCGGCCTTTCTCCATGCCTCGCCCGCGGCGAAGACAGCCTGGGGGTCCTGGCTGGAAAACAGGCCGACCCAGGCCTTTCGGCCCTCTTCCATCTCCTCTAGGAGGAGACGGCCTGGGGGTCCTGGCTGGAAAACAGGCCGACCCAGGCCTTTCGGCCCTCTTCCATCTCCTCGAGGAGGAGAAGCGCCCGCCCCGGGCTTCCTCCCGCGCAGGCGGCCGCCGCCCGCAGCGAGGCCGGGGAGTGCCGCTTTCCCTTCGCCTGCAGGGCTCCAAGTATCTCCTCCACCGTCTCGTCCGGCATCGTCCGGAAGGGGATCTTCTGGCAGCGGGAAACAATCGTGGGGGGCAGCCGGGATAGCCGGTGGGCCACGAGCAGGAGGTGCGTCTCCGGCGGGGGCTCCTCGAGGGTCTTCAGAAGGGCGTTGGCCGCCTGGATGGTCATCCGGTCCGCGGGGCAGATGAGCGCGGCGCGCGGGCGGTCCGAGAACGCCTTGAGCGACAGCTCCTCCTTGAGCCGGCGGACCTCGGCTATCTGTATGAAGTGGTTCTCGGGCGATATGCTCAGCAGGTTGGGATGCGTGCCGGAAGAGAGAAGTCGGCAGTCGGGGCATTCCCCGCATGCGCCGTCTTCCATCCGGTTGCGGCAGAGTAGGCCGGCAAGGAAAGCGAGCGCCGCCTTCTCCTTTCCCGTCCCTTCCTCGCCGTGGAAGAGGAGGCCCGCCGGAACGTTCCCGGTCTCGAAGTAGCGGCGCAGGAGGGATACCGCCCGGTCCTGCCCGCGTAGGGAGGAAAGCCGGTCTACCATCCCAGGCGAGCCGAAACGGTCTCGCGCACCCGGCGGAAGACGTCGTCCGCGGAGAGGGTACCGTCGATCAGGACGATCCGGCCGGGGTGGCGCTCCAGAAGGCGCAGATAACCTTCGCGCACTTTCGCGTGGAACTCGACCGATTCGGACTCGATGCGGTCCGGCCCCGACGCCCGTCCTAGTATCCGGACGAACCCCTCCGCCGGAGAGATGTCGATCAGGAAGGTCAGATCGGGGGAAACGCCTGCCGATGCGAGATCGTTCAGCCATTCGATCCGGGCGCCGTCGATGTTCCGGGAATGTCCCTGGTATGCCGAGGTTGCGTCGTAGAACCTGTCGCACAACACCGCCTGCCCGGATGAAAGCGCGGGGAGGATCACCGAGCGGACATGCTGGGCCCGGGCGGCTTCATAAAGGAGAAGTTCGGTTTCCGGGAAGACGAATTCCTCCCGCCGCGACAGCAGGAGGGAGCGGATCTCGTCGGCGAGAGGCGTGCCGCCCGGCTCGCGGGTGACCCGGTGGGAGATCCCCTTTACGGTAAGGTAGTGCGACAGCAGCCGGACCTGGGTGGTCTTTCCGGAGCCCTCGATACCCTCAAAAGTGACGAACGGGGCATTCAACTAGCATTCCGAGAAGCCGCAGGACCGGCACTTGAGGCACCCCTCCTGCATCTCGACCTGGCTGCCGCAGTCGGGACAGGCGCCGCGCGCGATCTCCAGGCTATCTCCCCTGGCGGACAACTGCGGCGAGGCGAGCGAGGAATCGGCCGCGGTCCCGGGTATGCCGGCGAACATCTTGTCGACATTCTCCATGTACCATTCTATGGCCTTGGAGACGGCGTCCGCGCACGACAGTATCTTCCCGCCGTTCCCGCCCCAGGCCGGCAGATGGCAGGAGATCCCTTTGAGCTGCTTGACGATCTGGTCGGGCTGGACCCCGGAGCGCAGGGCGAGGGACACCAGCCTCCCGATCGCCTCCGACTGCGATGCTGCGCACCCGCCCGCCTTTCCCATCTGGTTGAATATCTCGAAGATCCCCTGCGGGTCGCGGTTCAACGTGACGTAGAGCTTCCCGCAGCTGGTCTTCATCTCCTTGGTTACGCCCAGAAGGGTGTCGGGACGGGGACGGGGGGCGACGAAACCCGGCTGCGCGGGGAGCTGCGGTTGCGCGGCGCCTTCCCTGCGGTTGACCTCTCCGATGTTCAGCACCTGCTCGTCGCGGCTGCGGTCGCGGTAGACGGTGACGCCCTTGCACCCGAGTCGGTACGCGAGCGCGAACACCTTGCGGATGTCGTCACGGGTCGCGTCGGATGAGAAGTTGACGGTCTTGGACACGGCGTTGTCGACGAATTTCTGGAATGCGGCCTGCATCCGAAGGTGCGCCTCGGGAGAGATGTCGTGCGCCGTGACGAACACCCGGCGGACTTCGTCGGGAATGCCGTCCAGGTGACGGACCGAGCCGGCCTGCGATATATCGGTCATCTTCTCGACCGAGTAGAGCCCTCGCTGCCGCATCTCGGCCTCGAAGAGGGGATGGACCTCGACCATGTGGTCGTTGTCCATGACGTTCCGTATGTACGACAGCGCGAAGATCGGCTCGATCCCGCTGCTGCAGCCGGCGATGATGCTGATGGTCCCCGTGGGCGCGATGGTCGTGGTGGTGGCATTGCGCCGGGGGACGCCCTGCCGCTCGGGGTAGACGCTGATCCCGTAGTTCGGGAACGCCCCGCGCTCGCGGGCCAGGAAGGTGGTCGCCGCGACCGACTCCTCCTGGACGAAGCTCATGATCTCCTGGCCCACGGCCAGCGCCTCGTCGGAGTCGTATGGGATGCCGAGCCGGATCAGCATGTCGGCGAACCCCATCACCCCCAGCCCGATCTTCCGGTTCCCCATAGTCATCTGCCGGATTTCGTTCAGGGGGTAGTTGTTCATGTCGATGACGTTGTCCAGGAAACGCACCGCGTCGTGGATCGTGACCTTGAGCTTCTCGTAATCGATCCGCGTGCCGCCGTTCTCCCCGGCGATCATGTTGGCGACGTTGATGGAGCCCAGATTGCACGATTCGTAAGGAAGCAGAGGCTGCTCTCCGCAATTTCTTACGTTAATGTAATTACGGCAGGAGTCGCCGTTAAATTTCCCTGGAAAATCGCCCATGTAGAAATTGTGGAATTCATCGACCGTGCCGTTGTATACGTTCTCGATTCCGTCGGGGAGTACGGCCGCCACCCTGTGGTTGTACGTCTGTGAGGCGTTTTTCAAAGCTTCATACGTGGAAAATCCGAATGCCGTTCCGAGCCGCTTCGAATTTTTGAGCGGAACCCGGCCGCCCTCGAATTTCATGTCGAGAAGGCAATGGATCTGCCGCCGCCATGTATCTTCCGCCCTGTGGGCATACGCTTCCCGGACGCTGTCGGCGATCCTGCCGCGGATGCCGGCTTCGGCATTGTGGCGCGACATGCAGCAGGAGTGCGAACAGAACGACTGCTCGCGCCGGATCCAGGCGACGGCAAACGTCGCGCCGCAATGTTCGCAAGACCGTTCGACCATCACGGCGTTGTTATCCAGGAAGCACCGGAAATCCGTCGCCGCACGGCATTCCTCCAGTTTCCTGACCGCGCGTGCGTGGATCGCTTCCATGAATTCTTCACGGTTCCGGGTCATGGCCGACTTCACGGCCGCGCCGTGACGGGCGCGGAATTCCTCGTCAGTGAAGCGAGTCGTCGTGGTTGCCCCGATCCGCCTTTTCGTTTCCTCGCCGCGCTTTGCGCCGACGTGGTATTTCCGGCGCATCTCCTGCTGCTTCGCCGGGTCGTTCATCCAGTTCTTTTCCGGGAACCTCCGCATCGGGTTCTTGTCCCCTTCGCGCTCCTTGGCGTGGAGCCGGCGATGTTCCTCCCTCGACATGACA
>JAENIX010000205.1 GCA_016844415.1 Actinomycetota bacterium
GTTCTTCTCCATCTCCTCCAGCCAGATCCCGTCCTTGTTGATCTTCGCCTTGATGTTGCGGTCCGCGGAGCAGGAGACGCCCATCGCGAGCGGGCAGGAAGCGCCGTGGCGCGGCAGGCGGACGACGCGGACGTCCAGCGCGAAGTGCTTGCCGCCGAACTGCGCGCCGAGGCCGCACTTGTAGGCCGCCTGGAGGATCTTCTCCTCCATCTCCAGGTCGCGGAACGCCTGTCCCCCCTTGTTCCCGACGGTGGGAAGGGCGTCCAGGTAGCCCGTGGAGGCCAGCTTCACGGTTTTGAGGCACGCCTCCGCGGAAGTCCCGCCCACCACGAACGCCAGGTGGTACGGCGGGCAGGCGGCGGTGCCCAGCGACTTCATCTTGTCGACGAGGAACTTCTCCAGGGTCGCGGGGGTCAGAAGCGCCTTCGTCTCCTGGAACAGGTACGACTTGTTCGCGGATCCGCCCCCCTTGGCGACGAACATGAACTTGTATTCCATCCCGTCCGTGGCGTACAGGTCGATCTGCGCGGGGAGGTTGTTGCCGGAATTGACCTCGTCGTACATGTTCAGGGGGATCGTCTGCGAGTAGCGCAGGTTCTCCTCCGTGTACGTCTTGAACACGCCCTTCGAGAGGAACTCCTCGTCCTTCGCGCCGGTCCACACCTTCTGCCCTTTCTTGCCGACGATCGTGGCGGTCCCGGTGTCCTGGCAGAAGGGAAGCACGAACTTCGCGGACACCTCGGCGTTCTGCAGCAATGCGACGGCCACGCCGCGGTCGTTGGGAGAACTCTGCGGATCGGAGAGGATTGCCGCGACCTTCTCTAGATGCGCGGGGCGCAGGAGGAAGGAGACTTCCCGCATCGCTGCGTGGGCCAGGAAGACAAGCGCCTTAGGATCGACCTTCAGGACTTCGGTTCCGTCGAACTTGGCCACGGAGACGTGGTCATTCGTCAACAGCCGGTACTTCGTCGCATCCTTACCCAGGGGAAATGGGTCCTGGTACTGGAACTCTGCCATCTCGTCGCTCCTTTTCACCATGATGTGGAGATGCTTGGAAAAAAAGCCTGAGGAGGCCGTAAGCCGGGTTCTGTGCGCAGAGGTTTAACCCACTGCGTAACGGCCATTTCTCTACGGCGAGCGTTGCCGCGCGCCTTCAGCGACCTTGACCCGAGGGCCCCGGGCGGGCCGCCCTTCCTCCGCGGACGTGCCGCGGAGTCGCCCTCCTATTCGGTCTTGCTCCGGGTGTGGTTTGCCGTGCCGCGACGGTTGCCCGGCGCGCGGTGAGCTCTTACCTCGCCGTTTCACCCTTACCCCCCTTCGCGCCGGCTTTCGCCGCCGCTCCAGAGGGCGGTATGCTTTCTGTGGCACTGTCCTCGGGGTCGCCCCCACCGGGGATTACCCGGCACCCTGCCCTGCGGAGCCCGGACTTTCCTCCCGCCCCCGTGAAGGGGGCCAGCGGCCGCATGGCCTCCTCAGACTATTTTGAAATGAGCGTCGATCGCGCGGTTGGCGAGGAGATCCGCCTCGGCGTTCTCCTCCCGCCCAACGTGAAGTATACGCGCCTCGGGGAAGCGCCGCAACCGCCGGACCGCGTCCAGGTACAAGGGCTTTAGATGCACGGACTTGACCTTGTACAGGCCGTTCAGCTGTCTTACAAGGAGCTCGGAGTCTGAGAGGACGGTGATGGATGCGGGGGAGTGCTTTTCCGCCTCATCGAGGGCGAGAAGCAGAGCGCGGTACTCGGCGACGTTGTTGGTCGTCTCGCCTATGTAGGCGCAAAGCTCAACCTTGAGGCCGGTCTCTTCGGACTCGATCACCGCACCGATTCCGGCCGGTCCCGGGTTCCCGCGGCTGGCTCCGTCGGTCCGCAGCGTAAGCGAGTGGCCTTTCACTTGCCTGAAGCTTCCTCCACCGGCGCCTCGTAGAAGAGAATCCGGTTGCAGTTGGGGCAGGTGTGGATCCGGTCGTCGCGCTGCAGCAGGTTGAAGAGCTGTGGAGAGATGTGCATGTGGCATCCGGTGCACGACTGGTTCCTCGCCGGGACGACCGCGACGCCGTCCCTCCGGTCGAAAATCATCTCGAATCGCCTCGCAAGCCCCTTGTCGAGGCGCTTCACCACTTCGGCCTTCTTCTCGTCCAGCACTGCGATGTCCTTGTCGAAGCTTCCCATCCTCGCCTCTATGTCGACCATCCGCTCGCGGTACCGCCCTCCCACATCGTCGACCTCCGCCTGGAACTCGGCGAGCCGTTTCTCCGCATCCTCGTAGCGCGCGAGGATGGCCAGGAGCTCGTCCTCGCGTTGCGTGTTGGCGCGCTTTGTCTGCTCTATCTCCTTGAGCATCGCGTAATATTCCTTGTTCGTCTTGATCGACATGAGCTTGGCCTTGGCATGCTCGACCTTGTCCCGCTCCTCCTCGATCTCGCGCTCCTTGTCCCTGCGGTCCTTCTTGAGCTGCTCGAACTCCTTCTGGGTGGCGAGGAACTTCGCTTCCCTTTCCTCGAAGAGGCCCTTCAGGTCGGCCACTTCGAGCGGCACCCTGCGCTTGTCCGCGTCGAGCACCCGCACCCGGCTCATGATTTCCTGGAGATCGATGAGGATCTTGATCTGTTCCATCAATTCCGCTTCCCTCCCTTGACATTGCATTCCCTGATTACGACTTTATTCAAGCGTCGCGGCAAATGTCCCCCGTAGCCTTAGCGATGGGGTGTAGGCCCCGGACGGAACATCCGAAGGGGCTCCTTTTCCATCAATACCCGGATCGCCAGGGCTTTTCCGAAACGCTCCGAGAGCACCCTGCGGAACTCCGGGAGAATCCATCGCTCCCCCGAGCCGTGCCCGACGTCTGCGACTGCCATCCTGCCTTCGGCCGCCTCCAGCGCATGGGGATACTTCAGGTCCCCGGTCACGTAGAGGTCCGCTTCCGCCTCACGTGCGGCCTTGGCGAAATCCGCCCCGCTGCCCGCGACGATGGCGATCCGGCGCACCGTTCTCCTGCGCGGCCCGGCCAACCTTATCCATGACGGGCGTATCCTGCGGAAG
>JAENIX010000206.1 GCA_016844415.1 Actinomycetota bacterium
CGCGCACCTGATCCGCGTCAGGGAGCTGCAGGACGAGACCGGCGGCTTCGCCTCCTTCATCCCCTGGACATTCCAGCCGGGGAACACGGCGCTTTCGCGCGATCCGTCGTTCGCCGGGAGCGCGGAGAAGGGGTTCAACCACGCGGTTGGGTACCTGCGCGTCCTGGCGGCGTCCAGGATCCTGCTCACCAATGTCCGGACCGTCCAGGTGTCGTGGGTGACGATGGGGGCGAAGGTCGCCCAGGCGGGCCTGTTTTTCGGGGCGGACGACTTCGGAAGCACGATGATAGAGGAGAACGTCGTCGCATCCGCCGGGGTTGCGTTCCGGATGTCTGAGGATGAGATAGTCGCCGCGATCGATGACGCGGGATTCCGGCCGGTGAAACGGGAGGGGTTGCCATGCTCGACGTGAAGTTCGTCAGGGAGAACATTCCGGCCGTGGAGGAGGCGCTGCGCCGGCGCCGGTCGGCGGTGAGCCTCGAAGGATTCGTCGATATCGACCGGAAGCGGCGGGAGCTCATGGCGAAAACGGAGGTGCTGCGCGCGGAGCGCAACACCGCCTCCGAGGAGATCGGGCGCCTGCGCAGGGAAAAGAAGGACGCATCGGCGCTGATGGAAAAGATGAAGGATGTCGCGGCGCGGATCAAGGAGATGGAGACAGGGCTGCCGGAGCTGGAGCGGCAGATGGAGGAGTTCCTGCTCAACATCCCCAACGTCCCCGACTCCTCGGTCCCCGACGGATCGGGGGAGGAGGACAACGCCGTCGTCCGGACGTGGGGGACGCCAGCGACTTATTCCTTCCCGGTCAAGGACCATGTCGACATCGGCGAAGACCTGGACATCCTCGATTTCGAACGCGCTGCGAAGATCGCCGGCGGGCGGTTCTGCCTGAGCAAGGGGGCCGGCGCGCTGCTGGAGCGTGCGCTGATCAACTTCATGCTCGACGTCCACACCAGGGAGCACGGATACACCGAGATGCTTCCTCCCTTCATGGCCAACTCGGCTTCGTTCTTCGGGACCGGGCAGCTGCCCAAGTTCGAGGAGGACCTCTTCCGGGTGGCGGGGACCGATTATTTCCTGGTCCCGACGGCCGAGGTCCCTGTGACCAACATCGTCCGCGACGAAATACTCCCGGGGGATTCGCTTCCCCTCAAGATGACCGCCTACACTCCGTGTTTCCGGGCGGAGGCGGGATCGTACGGCAAGGACGTCCGGGGGATGATCCGGCAGCACCAGTTCAACAAGGTGGAGCTGGTTAAGATCTGCCGGCCGGAGGACTCGTGGGCGGAGCTTGAATCGCTGACCGCGGACGCCGAAGTTATCCTTCGGCGGCTCGGGCTGCCGTACCGGGCCGTTGCTCTTTGTACCGCGGACCTGGGGTTCTCATCCGCCAAGACGTACGATCTCGAGGTATGGCTGCCGTCGCAGAATCGTTACCGGGAGATCTCCTCCTGCAGCAACTTCACCGATTTCCAGGCCAGGCGGGCGAAGATCCGCTACCGCGACGGTGCTTCCGGGAAAACGCGGCTCGCCCACACGCTGAACGGCTCCGCCCTGGCGGCGGGACGAACCGTCGTCGCCATCCTGGAAAACTTCCAGCAGGAGGACGGCTCGGTCGTCATCCCGGAGGTTCTGCGGCCCTACATGAACGGGATGGAGCGGATCTCGAAGCGCTGAAATCGCGGGGAACGCATACCGGGGAATTATTTGTCCTTCCGCGGACGGCGCTTTGATACAATTTTCCCAGGTGATGAAACGGTGGGAGTGCACCATCTGCGGGTACGTCCACGAGGGCGAGGAGCCGCCGGACGTATGCCCGGTGTGCGATGCGCCGAAGGAACTGTTTTTCCTCCTGAAGGATTGACCCACGGGGGTTTCTTGTGAAAGTGCCGGAAGGCATCTATTTCCATCCGATTTTCGTGCACTTTCCGCAGGGGCTGTTCCCTGTCGGATTCGCGGTCTTCCTTCTTTACCTCTTGACCGGCGCCCGTGACTTCGAGGTGGCGTCGTTCCTGATGGTGGCGTTCGGCGCGCTTGCCGCTCCCGTGACAACGATCACGGGATTGCTGGACTGGAAGATCCGGTACAAGGGGTACATGACTTCGGTGTTCAAGATCAAGATCGTCGGGGCGTTCGTGCTGATCGGTCTCTCCATTTCCGCGGTGCTGCTTCGGTATCTTGTCCCCGGCGTCGCCGCGCTTCCGCTTTCGGGGCCCGGGTGGGCGTACGCCGCGCTCCTGGGGGCGTGCGTCGGGACGTGCGTCGTTCTTGGCCATTACGGCGGAAAGCTGGTTTTCCACTGAGATCGGACCGCAGAATGCACATACATCACGGACAAGGGAGGCCGCGCAGATGCAGGTTCCGGAAATCGTAAAAGTGATACACATGGCCATCGACAAGGAGAAGGAGGCCATCACCACCTACCTCCATCTGGCAAAGGTCATCAAGGACGTCAAGGCGAAGAACGTCCTCATCAACCTGGCTTCGGACGAGGTGGGGCACATGAACAAGCTGGAGGCGCACCTCTCCTCGTACCTCCAGGGTAAGGCGTGGGTGATTCCGCGCGCGGGGGAAGCGGAGGCGGTCGCGGCGGTGTTCACCAAGAGCTCCAAACTGGAGAAGATCGACTACGGAAAGCTGGCCCGGGCGGACGAGATCCAGATCCTGGAAATCGCCATCGACAAGGAAATCGCCGCGAACAAGACATACCTGGACATGGCCAAGGGGGCCGCGACGAAAGAGGCGAAGGAAATGTTCCTAGCCCTGGCCAAGGAAGAGGACATGCACGCGAGGATCCTCAGGGCGGAAGTCGACTCGATCGGGCAGAATGGTTTCTGGTTCGACATGCAGGAATTCACGATGGAGCAGTAGGGGGAAGCCCGTCTTGGATATTCTCCGGGAAGCAAGGGAAAAGCTGGAAGAGGAAGCACAGCGGATCGAGGTGGAGCTGCGGGTCAAGCTGCCCAAGGAGATCGCCGCGAACAAGACCTACCTGGACATGGCCAAGGGGGCCGCGACGAAAGAGGCGAA
>JAENIX010000207.1 GCA_016844415.1 Actinomycetota bacterium
CGGAACAAGATCCTTTACGCCATACTTGCCTTCGCGCTTCTTGTCATAGGGCTATCGAGTTTCCTGGCGGACCTGTCCGTCGGGGAGCTTACCAGGATCATCGCCGACGTCGGGCTTGCCTCCATCCATATATTCGGCGTCATCATGGCGGTTTTCATCGGTATCACCCTGGTCAGCCAGGAAGTGGAGCGGAAAACGGTATACCTTATCCTCTCGAGGCCGGTTCCCAGATGGGAGTTCATCGTGGGGAAGGCGCTGGGCCTCTGCCTCACCCTCGCGCTGACCACGCTGGTGATGTCGGCGACGCTTTTTCTCGTGCACGCTGGTTACGGAAGGGAGCCGGAGGTAGGGATTTTCATTGCCTCCGCCGGCATCTACATGGAGCTCGTCGCGCTCATCTGCCTGGCTTCCCTCTTCTCCACCTTCACCACCCCGGTGCTCAGCGCCATCTTCACGCTTTCGATGTTCCTGATCGGCCACGTCTCGGGGGATCTTCTCGTCTTCGGCGGGCGCGCCGCCTCGCCGATGGTGCGGGCGGGCTCACGGCTCCTTTACTACGCCCTTCCCAACCTCGAATACTTCAACTGGAAGAACGAGGTGGCGTACGGCACGGTCCGGTCCGCCTTCGTGCTTTGGGGTGCGGCCGGCTATCTAGTCTGTTATTTCGCAGCCGTGCTGTGCGTGGCCTGCCTCCTGTTCTCACGCAAGGATCTCAAATGACGGAGGTGGGGATACTTCCCATCGTCGCCTCGTGCGGCGCATCCCTTCTGCTGTCCCTTTATCTTACGCCGATACTGCGGGATTCGGCGCGTCGGTTCGGAATACTCGACCGCCCCGACGGTGGGCTGAAAACGCAAAGGGAGCCGGTCCCCTATTTCGGCGGGCTGGCCGTTTACGCCGCGGTCCTTTTCCCGGTCGCGATCTTCCTGCGGTTCAGCGATCAGCTCATGGGTCTGCTGCTTGCCTCCACCCTGATCGTCCTGCTTGGACTCATCGATGACGTCGGCGGCCTGTCGGCGCGCATCAAGATACTGGTCCAGGTGATCGCCGTGTTCCTCATGGTCAAGTCCGGCATCCGGATCCGGATCGAATTCATCCCCCCCCTTGCCTGCGTTGCGCTGACTTTCCTGTGGATGATCGTGATGACGAACGGCTTCAATCTGATCGACGTCATGGACGGGCTTGCGGGGGGAGTCGCATGCGTATCCGCCGCCGCGCTGGCCGTGATCTTCCTGCTTCAAGGCGAATCGATCGGAGCGATCGTTTGCGTATCACTGGCCGGAGCGCTGCTCGGTTTCCTGCGCTACAACCGGCCTCCCGCACAGGTATACCTCGGCGACGCCGGTTCTCTCCTGCTCGGTTTCCTGCTGGGGGGGCTCGCCATCAAATGCGACTATACCCTCCGGAATCCTCTCGGATGGCTTACCGCCCTCGCCGTGTTCGCGGTCCCGCTGTTCGAAATAGTCTTCGTTTCCTGGCTCCGCTTCCGCCGGGGGGCTTCCATCCTTGCCGGCAGCCGCGATCATTTCTCCCTGCGCCTGCGCAAATGGAAGCTGTCAACCGGACAGACGGTGGTTTACAGCTGCGTTGCGGCGGCGCTGTCGTCGATGATAGGCATCGCGGCGATGCACCTGGGGCCCGCGGTATCACTGATCGGCTACGGGGTCATCGTGGGAATGTTTTTCGCGGTGGCGGTATGGCTCAAGGCCATCGACATGACGCTGTGAGGGCGGCCGGATGATACTTGTCCTGGGCGGCGGGTTGACGGGGCTTTCCGCCGGCATGGCCCTCGAGGCGGCCGGGGCGGATTACCTGGTTCTTGAGCGGGAGGACGAGCCGGGGGGATTGTGCCGTTCTTTTTCGGCGGGGGGTTACACCTTCGACATGAGCGGCCATTTCCTGCATCTTTCCGATCCCGCGGCGAACCGGTGGATCCTCGATACCCCCGGCGTCCCTTGGCTTAACCTGGAGAGGGATGCGCGGGTCTGGCTTCGGGAAAAACTGACGTCGTACCCTTTCCAGGTCCACCTCAAGGGGCACGACCCATCCTTCGTCACGCGCTGTCTTTCGGACTTCGCGAAGGAGCGGATTCGGGCCGCGGTTTCCGGGGAGCGCCCTCCCGCGCATTTCGCCGAATGGCTGCAGCGGATGTTCGGGGAAACGATGTGCCGGGCATTCTTCTTCCCGTACAACCGCAAGATGTGGCGGACTCCGCTGTCGAGACTGGGGTACGAGTGGACCGGCTGGTCGGTCCCCGTTCCAAGGTTCGACGATCTGCTGGATGGGGCATCCGGCGGGATACGGCGGGGGATAGGTTACAACGCCGGGTTTTTCTATCCCGAGAGAGGCGGTATTGGAGTTCTTGCGCGGGCGATGGGGAGGCGCCTTGGCCGGCGGCTGCGCACCGGAGCCGATGCCGTGGGGGTCGACCTCCGGAGCAAGGTGGTCCACGTTTCGGGCGGGGATAAGCTGCCTTACACGGGCCTGATATCCACCATCCCCCTGCCGCGCCTCGCCGCCGTCTCCGAAGGGCTTTCCGCTTCCGCAAGCAGGGCGGGAGGGGCGCTTTCATGGGTCAAGGTGCTTGCCCTCAACATCGGCATCCGCGCACCGGGCCGCACGCAGGGCCACTGGGTGTACGTTCCCGGGCGTGAGTATCCCTTCTTCAGGGTCGGATTCCTGTCAAACGTCGCCGGATCCGCCGCGCCGGGCGGTTGCGCTTCGATCTTCGTCGAGAAGAGCTTCCCGGCGAACGCCCGCGTGAACGTAGACCGCGAAGTCGGTCTCGCTCTCCGGGGATTGAAGAAGATGGGCGTCCTTCTCAAGGCGAGCCGGATCGAGGAGCTGCACCCCGTGATGCTGGATCCCGCATACGTTCACTTCGACGGCGACAGGGGAAAGGCCGTCGCTCTCCTTGCGCGCGAGTTCCGCCGGCGCGGGGTTTTCCTGGCAGGCAGGTACGGCGCGTGGGACTATTACGGGATGGAGAAATCGATGACGGACGGCCTGCGCGCCGCCCGCGAGGCCGCGTGGGGGGGAGCGCAGGAAAACACCCTGTTCACCCTGGAATCGCTCGATCCGCGGAAATTCGACCGCGTCCTCATTGCGGGAAAGGGCGGGATGCTGGACGCGCGCGCTTCAAGGATTTCCGGCTGCAGGTTCCATACGGTCGATTCCCTGGTCCGGGAGATCCGCCCCGCGTCCGACGCGAGGGCCTTTGTTTCCATGGAACGGCTCCTCAAGGAGGAGAAGAGAAGGGCCGGTGGGATTCCGCTGGTCGTTCACACGCACAGCTCGAAGGCGGGGATCCTCGGACGGGCCGCCGCGCGGCGGGCGGGCGCGGATGCGATCATCCATTCCATCCATGGGTTCGGTTTCAATGAGAGGCAGCCCGCGCCGCTGCGGAGCCTGCTTGTGGGGCTTGAGCGGATGGCTTCACGCTGGACGGACGCTTTCGTCGCGGTCTCCGAGGAGAACATCCGGCTGGGAGTGCGGGAGGGGATCTTGCCGAGGGAAAAAACGCGGCTGATACGAAGCGGCTTCGACACGGCCCGCTTCCTGTCAGGGTCGCGTGAGAAAGGCAGGCGGCTTCTGGGCCTTCCGCCGGACGCGCCGGTGGTGGGCACGATCGCGGTGTTCAAGCCGCAGAAGGCCCCCCTGGATTTCATCGAGGTCGCACGACGTGTGCGGGAGCGGATTCCTGAAGCCCGGTTCGTGATGGTGGGCGACGGAGAACTCCGGAAGGAAGTGGAGCGCGCGGCGGCCAAGGCGTTTCTTGGCGATCGGCTTATTCTGGCCGGATGGAGAGAGGAGATCCCCGACCTGCTGCGCGCCTTCGACGTCTTTCTCCTGACCTCGCGATGGGAGGGGCTTCCGAAGGTCGTTCCGCAATCCCTGCTTTCCGGAGTTCCGGTGGTGGCCACCGCCGTGGACGGCACGCGCGAGATCGTCGATGACGGCGTCGACGGGTTCCTGCTTCCGCCGGGAGACGTCGTTGGGCTCGCCCGGCGCGTGTCGGACCTTCTTGCCGGAAACGCGTCGGTCGATCCTTTCTTCAAGCGGGAACGCCTGATCAAGGAGTTCGACCAGGATGAGATGGTCCGCGCGCAGGAGCGCCTGTATGCGGAAATACTGTCGCGAAAGGGGAGAGCGGAATGGCGGCCTTCCTGATAGCGGCATTCGTCGCGGGAGCCTGCGTCGGCAGTTTCCTGAACGTCCTGATCCATCGCCTTCCCCGGGAAGAATCCATCGTTCGCCCCGGCTCCCGGTGTCCCGCCTGCTGCCGCCCCATCCCGCCTTGGGAAAATATCCCGCTCGCGAGCTTCGTTATCCTCGGCGGCAGATGCAGGGGATGCGGGAACAGGATCTCCCTGCGCTATCCCGCAGTCGAGGCGCTCACTGCGGCGGGGTTCGCGCTTCATGCTTATGTGGACGGGTTCGGTGTTATCCTTTTACGGGACCTGATATTCTTTTCCCTCCTTGTGCCGATCGTATTCATCGACATCGACCACCGCATCATTCCCGACGAGCTTTCGCTGGGAGGGCTCGCCGCGGGGCTGCTCCTTTCGTTTCTTCCCGGCGGCGACTGGAAGGGAAGCCTGCTCGGAGGCGTCCTGGGGGGCGGCATACTTTTCGGAACGGCCTTCGCCTACGAGAAGATGACCGGCAGGGAAGGGATGGGGGGGGGCGACATCAAGCTGATCGCCATGGTCGGCGCCTTCCTGGGCTGGAAGGGGGCGCTGTTCACGATATTCTGCGGATCCCTCCTTGGGACTGCCGGCGGCCTGCTCGCCATGCGTAAAGGCACGGACGGACTGAAGACCGCCATTCCGTTCGGCCCGTACCTCTGCGCCGCAGCTCTGATAGCCCGGTTTTCAGGAGAGTTGTTCTGGAGCCTGCTATAGAACATCCGGCGGTCTGTTCGGGTTATTTCTTAAGGCTGTTTCCCCGCGAGTTTCCGAGATAGGGTCTGGAGAAGATCCGCCGTTTCTTGAAAGTAATCCCCGTTCCGAAGGATCACACGTTCGGGGCACTCCCCTTCCAGCATTTCCTTCAGGGTGGCGTTGATCCGGTAGATCGGCCCTGCGATCCGCTGGCTGAAATAAAGGGTATAAGCGAACA
>JAENIX010000208.1 GCA_016844415.1 Actinomycetota bacterium
GAGCGAAGGGATAGATTGCGTCGAAGCGGAATCCGCAGTGAGCGGGCGGAACCGCCCAGGATTACCCCACGGTGCACCACGTGGAGTTAACCTCCGAGGTGGTGCAGGTCGCGAACGTAGCTCCGGGGAAGTCCCCCCGCGAGCCCGGAGTCCGCCTTTGCGCCAACTCGAATTGTAGCGTTTAATGCAGGAGGTGGCCGATCCGGCCCCAGCGCACAAGCTCCGGGTAGCGCCAGGGCTCGGACCATCGGACCCCGCGGCTCCAGTCTATGGAAAAGTATATGAACATCGCCTTCCCGATAACCGCGTCCGTGTCGACCAAACCCCAGAACCGGGAATCGTAGGACCGGTCCCGGTTGTCGCCAAGGACGAACAGCTTCCCCGGGGGTATCTTGAAAGGCGGCAGGTTGTCCCTCCCGCGGATGAAGTCGTCGATGATGTTTCCGTCGGCGTACCGAACATAGCTCTCCTCCAGCGGCTGCCCGTTGACGTAAACCCTCTTCAGGCGTATCTCCACGGTATCGCCCGGCACTCCGACGACCCTCTTGATGAAATCCTTTTCCGGCTCCACGGGATAAACGAAAACTACGATGTCCCCCTTTCGGGGGATGGTGAACTGCAGCGTCCGCCCCTTCGTGAAGGGGATGTGGTAACCGTAAAGGAACTTGTTGACGAATATGTGGTCGCCGATCAGCAGGGTGTTTTCCATGGAGCTGGAAGGGATCTTGAACGCCTGGATCACGAGTGTGCGGACTACGAGCGCGATCAGAAGGGCGAACCCGAAAGCCTCGAGGTACTCGCGAAGCTTGCTCTTCCTCCTTCTTCCCTCGTCCGGCAGCGAGGCAGACTTCATTTTTCGATCCCCCTTCCTTCACCCATTATGCTAATCCTTGACCTTGAGAATGGAAAGAAAGGCTTCCTGGGGGATTTCGACGGTCCCTACCTGCTTCATCCGCTTCTTCCCTTCCTTCTGCTTTTCGAGGAGCTTCCGTTTCCGCGAGATGTCCCCTCCGTAGCATTTGGCGATCACGTTCTTCCGGATCGCCCGGATCGACTCGCGGGCGATGATCTTCGATCCTATCGCCGCCTGGATCACCACCTCGAACATCTGCCTGGGAATCAGCTTCCTGAGCCGTTCCGCCACGTCCCTCCCCTTCAAATAAGCGTTGTCCCTGTGTACGATCAGGGACAATGCGTCCACCTTTTCTCCGTTCAGAAGGATGTCGAGCTTCACCAGGTTGGCCCGCCGGAATTCGAGGAATTCGTAGTCCATGGACGCGTACCCTCGCGAGGCGGTTTTCAGCAGGTCGTAGAAATCGAGGACGACTTCGTTGAGCGGCATCTCGTACTCGAGGATGACCCGATTCGATGACGCGAACTTCATCTGGCGCTGGACGCCGCGACGCTCCTCGCAAAGCTTGAGCACCGCACCGAGATGCTCAGACGGAAGATGGAGGGTCGCCAGTATGATCGGCTCCTCGATGTGGTCCAGGTCCAGCGGCTCCGGGAGCCTCGCCGGGCTGTCGACCAACTCGACGGTTCCGTCCATTTTCACCGCGCGGTATCCAACGGTCGGGGCCGTGGTGATGAGCTCCACCCCGTATTCCCTCTCCAGCCTTTCCTGGATGATCTCCATGTGGAGCAGACCCAGGAAGCCGCACCTGAAGGTTCCGCGGTGAAAGAAGCGTCGTTCAGACGCAGCTTCTCGATGGCGGTGCGCAGTTGTCCGTATTCGTCGGAGATCACCGGGTAGAATCCCGCGAACACCATCGGCTGCACGACCTTGAATCCCGGCAGCGGTACGGCCGCCCGGCTCTTCGCGTCGGTGATGGTATCCCCCACCTTGGTTTCCATGAGGTCCTTGATATTGGCGATGACGAATCCCACTTCTCCGGGCCCCAGGGCGTCGACCTCCTTCGGGTGGGGACAGAAAACTCCCACCTTCTGGATCTCGAATGTGTTTCCCGTGGACATGAGGATGATTTTCTGCGCCGGGCGCAGCGTCCCCTCGAACACCCGTGCGAGGATGACCACACCCTGATAGTTGTCGAACCACGAGTCGACGATCAGCGCCTTTGGGGGCGCCTCGGGTTCGCCAGTGGGGGGCGGGACCTTCAGGACGACGCGCTCGAGAATCTCCTCGATGCCTGTCCCCTTCTTCGCGCTCGCCTCGATGATGTCCTTCGTCTCGAGGCCGATAATCTCCTCGATCTCCCGCTTTACTCGTTCGGGTTCGGCGTTCGGAAGATCGATCTTGTTCAACACCGTGACGATCTCGAGGTTCTGCTCCAGCGCCATGTAGACGTTCGCCAGCGTCTGGGCCTCCACCCCCTGTGAGGCGTCCACGACCAGGATGGCTCCCTCGCATGCGCACAGGCTGCGTGAGACCTCATAGGAAAAATCGACGTGGCCGGGGGTGTCGATCAGGTTCAGGACGTACTCCTTCCCGTCCTTCGCCTGGTAGCGCATCCGGACGGTCTGCGCCTTGATGGTGATCCCCCGCTCCCGCTCGATGTCCATCTTGTCCAGGAACTGGTCGACCTTCTCGCGCTCGGTGAGCGTCCCGGTGAACTCCAGCAACCTATCGGCGAGCGTGGATTTCCCGTGGTCGATGTGGGCGATTATGGAGAAATTCCGGATGTGCTCTATTCGCATGCCTACCACTTGTCTGTTTTAAGAATCTTTTCCCGGAAGAAATCAAGCGTGCGGGCGAGACCTTCCTCCAGCGGAGTTTCAGGATACCATCCCAACTCGATGGACGCCATAAGGTTCTCCAGGCACGATCGACGCTGTTCCCCCTGCATCCCCGTTCCGTGGATCTCCTCCTGGCGGCTTCCGGAAAGGTCCCGCAAGACCCTGAAGACCGTGTTGATGTTCGTCTCCACGCCTGTGCCGATGTTGATGGACATTCCGTTCCCGCGCGCAATGGCGGCCTTGTTCGCGCGGACAACGTCGCCGACGTAGACGAAATCCCTGGTCTGCTCCCCGTCGCCGTTTACGATGGCCGTCTGGTTCCGCAGCAGCCGTTCAGCGAAGATCGCGACGACCCCCGCCTCCCCGTGCGGGTCCTGCCGCGGACCGTAAACGTTTGCGTAGCGAAGCGCGGTGTACTCCAACCCGTATTGAACGCGGTAGTAGTGCATATATAGTTCCACGGACATCTTGGCGGCGCCGTATGGGCTTACCGGTCGGATCGGGTGGGTTTCCTCCGCCGGAAACCGCTCCTGCTCCCCGTACCCCGCCCCGCCAGACGACGCGAAGATGAATTTTCTGACGCCGTATAGCCTTGATGCCTCGAGGAGGCGGATCGATCCCATTATGTTGATCTGCGCGTCGAACTGCGGGTCCGTTACGGACGCCCGGACGTTGATCTGTGCGGCGTGGTGGTTGACGATCTCCGGCCTGAATGTCCGCACGGCTTCGACGGCGGTATCCGATGTGACGTCGCAGAGCACGAACCTCGCCACGGAAGGCACGTTCTCCTTCTTCCCGGAGGAAAGGTTGTCGATTACCATCACTTCATGCCCCTCTCCCGCGTATGCGTCCGCCACGTGGGACCCGATGAATCCCGCTCCTCCCGTCACCATGATTCTCATCCCCGGGTTGCCTCCTTCACTATTCGGTCTGCGATCCGATCCCTTTCAGCGAAAAAAGGACCTTGAAGCCGGTTTCATTCGGATTCGTCTTCCGCAGGGCCACCAGTCCGACGCTCCAGCAATCGCTTCGTGGGTACAACGTGACCGTTACGGAGCCTTCTGTCAATCGTCCGCTCTTGATGGAATAGTTCGTGTTTGCCTGCAATCCCAGAAACTTCACCGGTCTTACCGCGAAGCGTCCGTGAATGTCCTCGGAGAGATCGCGAGAGATGCGGTATTCGAGTAGTGCGCGGGTGTCCTGGTCCCGCTTCCACTCCGTGCTGATCGCGGCATGCGTGAACGTCCCGTCACCAGTGTCCAGCAGCGTTTCCCCGGAAAGATTCCACTTCGGGGTCAGACGATACTGGAACCTGGCGAACATATCCGATGCCGCATCGCGCTTTCGGGTGATCTTTCCTGCCGCAATGTCGATCTGGTCGCGGAGCGTCCTTGCAAAAGGCGACAGCGGATCAAGGTAAGGAGAACCCGAAGGCGTCCTGTCTCCAACGTCGAGCGCCCACTCGATTGCAAGGGACGCAAGCTCGTTCGGGCCCGTGACGTTGTCCACCCGGAGCAGCCGCTGCGTCACCGCGAATACGAACTGCCTCTGCTCGCCTATCCGCGACCACTGGTCGGTCAGCGGAATCCGGTCCTGTCCCACCTTCGGAACCCAGCGGAACGTGACGTCGGACTGCACAAGGTGGACAAGACGCTTCCCCTCGCCTGTTTCGTAGGTCTTGCGGAAATCCGCTTCAAGATGGCCGCCGCCGCCCGGCAGGATCCTTCCGCTGCTTTGGCTTCCGTTCCCGTCCGATGTCGGGCTCGATCCAAGCAGATCGAGAAACACGAAAGGCGTGAACGATATCGCGGGATACAGCGGGAACGTCCGTGTAAGCAGGGCGGCTCCCCTCCCGCGGATTTCCCTGTCCCC
>JAENIX010000024.1 GCA_016844415.1 Actinomycetota bacterium
CCAGTCTTCCGGTTCGACGGCGAAGCCGGAGCCTACCTCCGCCGCCTCCTGGCCCTCGGCCCCTATGTAAAAACCGATTCTCCCGGACCGCTGCAGGTGAATCGCCTTCTCGTCCAGGGCTCGCAGAAAAACCATCTTCCGGTAGAGAAAAAGGAGTTTATCCGGCCCGAGCCCTGGGTCCAACCCCGGGTCCAACGAACCGTCGTCACGGAGCGCCGTCAAAACGGGAAATTCCATGCCTTCCTCCGTTCCCGAACGTTCACGCCTTATCCCATCCGATGATTTCATCGGTGCGGGGATTCACTCCTCTTCCGCCACGGCAACCTTTTTCCGGCACGCCGTCCTTCCCGCCGTCTTCTTCGGGTCCGGGATCACCTTGGTCGGCTTCGGCATCACTCCCCGCTCCTTGATCTTGGGCAGAGGGATGACGAACGTTTTCTTCTTCCGTGCCATGCTGCGTCACCTTCCCCTGATCACGCCTTTCGACCGGAGATCCCCTATCTGGGATGCGGTGTACCCGATTTCCGACAGGATCGCCTCGTCGTGCTCCCCCAGGCGCGGCGCCCTGCCTGGTATTGTATCCTCATCGCCTACGACCTTGACGGGAAGACCCAGCTGCCGCTCCTTTCCTCCGAGAGGAGACTCAACCTCGATCACCATCCGGCGGGCCAGCGCGTTGGGGTGCGAAAGCGCCTCGGGAAGAGACAGGACCGGCGAGAGGCAGACGTCATGCTCCCGAAAAAATGCCACCCACTCGTCCCTGCCCTTCGCGGCAAAGACATGCCTAAGCTCCGAGCGCACCCGTTCCGCTTCCTCCCCCTCGGCGTACTGAAGGCCGGAAAGATCCTCTCTGCCCAGGGCCTTGACCATCCTCTCCCAGAACCAGGCCTCCAGCGGGCCGATGCTCACGTAATTGCCGTCGGCGCACCGGTACGTCTCGTAGCAGGGTAACCTGCCGGTCAGGATCATATCGCCGCGTTCAGGGGGATTCCCGTCCGCGAAGAAGGCGGACGCGTGGATCGAAAGCATTGCAATCGCACCGTCGGTCATCGACAGGTCGAGCCATCTCCCTTTTCCTGAAGACTTCCTGGCGTGCAGGGCCATCAGGATTCCGGAGAGCGCCATCAAGGCTCCTCCGAAGAGATCTCCTATCTGGACGGGAGGGAGGACGGGAGGGGAACCTTTCCGGCCGCTAAGACCCAGAATGCCGGCGTAGGACACGTAATTGATATCGTGCCCGGCGACGTTGCGCATCGGGCCGGTCTGCCCGTAGCCGGAGATCGAGCAGTAAACCAGGCGGGGATTGATCGCCGAGAGGGTCGCGTAGTCCACGCCGAGCCGCGCGGTTACCCCGGGCCTGAACCCTTCCAGGACGACGTCTGCAGATGCGGCCAGTTTCCGGAAAACCTCCTTCCCCTCTTCCGTCTTGAGGTTGAGCGTGAGGCTTTTCTTCCCGCGGTTCAGGTACCGGTCGGCCGGAGAGAGTCCCGGCTCTTCGCCTGCGAATGGATTGCGGACCCGCGGATCGGGCTCGTCGACCTTGATCACGTCCGCGCCATGATCGGCCATCATCAGCGTGCAGAAGGGCCCCGGCAGCTGCAGCGAAAGGTCAAGCACCCGGATCCCGGCGAGCATGGACATTCCTAGTGCACCCTCCCTCCGGAAGAATCTTGTGCTATCGTATTCGGCGATATGGAAAAAGAAGTTTCGATCTCCGCGGACCGGGCGGTGTTTCTGTCCGACGCCCACCTGAACCAGGACGACATGCACTCCCGGAACTTCGTCGCGCTCGCGGAGAAAGCCGCGGACGAGAACGCCGCCGTCTTCCTGCTGGGCGACATCTTCGACCTGTGGTTCGGACGCTCCGGCCTCACCTTCGGTTTCCAGAAACCGGTCATCTCGCGCCTGCAGGAGCTCCGCCGCAGAGGCCTTCGTCTATATTACGTGGAGGGAAACAGGGATTTCTATCTCAAAAAACACCACGAGGGGGTAACGTTCGACGCCGTGGCGGAGGTGGAGATGCTGGCGGCCGTAGGGGGCCGTAAAATATACCTTTCCCACGGCGATACGGTCAACCGGGCCGACATCCCCTACAGGTTCTGGAAAGCCATCTCGAAGAACCGCTTCTCCTTCGGCGCCGTTTCCGTCATCCCCCCGGCTGTCTTCCTACCCTTCGCCGACTGGATGGAGAGGAATCTGAAGCGGACGAACCACAGATACAGGGGTTCCTTCCCCGAGCGGGACTGCCTCGAGTTCGCCATGCGGCGTTTCGCGGACGGAATGGACCTCGTGATCCTGGGGCATTTCCACACGGAACGGCTGCAGCGGTTCGAGGAGGCGGGGCAGGGTAAGGCGCTCGCAGTGCTGCCGTCGTGGCGGGAGGAATGGCGCTATTTCTTCCTGACGGCGGAGGGAAAATCCGGCTTCCGTTCATACCGCCCCGATGAACCCCTCCTGCCTTAGAACCGGGACGTTCCTTAGAAGTCAGCAAGTGGACTGTCCCGGTTTGAAGTCAAGTTCTTAGGAACGTCCCGGTTCTAAGGGACAGTTCTGAAGTATCACTTACCGGCGATCGTTTTTCCCATCAGGACCGCAAACAGGATTCCTGCAACCGCCTCGATAAAACCGAAAAGGACGGATATCCGGTCCAGCCCAAGCCCGACCGGCATGACCGCGCCGACAAGCATGCCGGCCAGCCCGATGACGGCCAGCCAGAACTGCGCCTCCGCCAGGCCGATGTTCGCGACCCGCGGAAGACCGAAGAACATGGTCGGCAGCAGCTTGAAACCGATTCCGTATATCAGGAAAAGGACGAACCCGACGAGCAGCAGGTGGGTGTGAACGAAAAGGAAGTTGTCGTTGCCGAATGCCAGCATGGCGACGCCCAGGAGCAGTCCGAGGGAGAGGCAGAAGAAAGACACCCTGATGTACCGCCTGCAGAGCCGGTGCAGCCGGTCCTGCGTGGCCCGGTCCTGAACGGAGGGGTCGATCACGCCTTCCATCCCCCCTGGGTCATATCAAGTCGTTCCTTCTCCGACGGAAAACGACCCGTTGGCAAGCGTTGGGTCCGCGGCGAAGACGATGCGCCCTCCGCACATCCTCTCCAGGACGCTCACATCCTCGCGCTTCTGGTTGAGCAGCGCCTCGAGGAGCAGGGGGGAAACACGCACTGCCACTTCATTCACCTGCTCCCGCGACAGCTCGCTCTGGACCTTGCGCAGCAGGCGGACGATCATGGAGTCCATCGTGGGAAGGGCCCCCGTTCCCCCGCAGGTGTCGCACCCTTTAAGCGTCACGTCGTAGAAGGATATTCCCATCCGCTGGCGGCTTATCCCCACCAGGCCGAACTTTCCCATTGCGGATATGTCGCTCTTGGCTTTGTCCCGCTTCAGCGCGTCCTTGAGGATCTTCTCCACGTCCTTTATGTGGCTCCGGTTCTCCATGTCAATGAAATCGACGACTATCAGGCCCCCCATGTCCCGGATGCGGAGCTGGCGAGCCGTTTCGACGGCCGCCTCCTTGTTCGTCCGGAAGGCGGTGTCTTCGATGTCGCGGTCCTTCGCGGATCGTCCGGAGTTGACGTCGATCGACCACAGCGCCTCGGTGCGGTCTATCACTATGTGCCCGCCGGACGGCAGGGGAACCTTCCGTGCGCACGCACGCTCCAGCTGTTCCTCGATATTGAACCTGAAGAACAGGGGGCGCTTCTGGCGGATGACCTTGAGCTTCTGCTTCTGCTGCGGGTAGTAGACGTCGAAGAACGCCTGCGCCTTCCTGTACGAGTCCTCCGAGTTCATCAGAACTTCCGCGACGTCCGGAGAGTAGTTGTCCCGAAGCGTGCGGACGACTATGTCCTGCTCCTCGTACAGCAGCGAGGGCGCCTTCTGGGTGCGAGCCCCGGCGACCGTCCGGTCCCACAGCTTGAGCAGGTTTTCCAGGTCGGCCTTCAGGTCCTTGATGGGCTGGCCCGCGCCCACCGTCCGCACGATGAACCCCAGGTGCTCGGGATAATCCAGCTTCTCCATCTGCTTGCGGATCCGCTCCCGCTCCTTCTCGCCGGTGATCTTCTTCGAGATACCGTAGCGCTTCATTCCAAGCATCATGACGAGGTACCGCCCCGCGATGCTGATGTACGACGTGAGCGCGGCGCCCTTGATGGATGACTCCTCCTTGGTCACCTGGACGAGTATCTCCGTCCCGGGCCGCAGGTGGGGCCGTTTGTCCCCCTCGTTCCAGGTCCCCAGGTTCTCCATGAGCGCCCCGCCGCAGTATTCGTTCAACGGGAGGAATCCATGCCTTCCCCCGCCGAACTCGACGAAGGCCGCCTCGATCGCCTGGGCCACGTTGACCACCTTGCCCTTGTATATGTTCCCCTTGAATGCCTTCCGTCTCTGGTTCTCCACCTCGAAGTAGTCCAGGATGCCTTCGCTGACGAAGGCCACGCGGATCTCCTCGCGGTGCATGCCGTCGATCAGCATGACCTTCCTCGGCCCCTTGCCCGGCTCCGGAGCGGTCTCCTCCCCTTCCTCCTCATCGGCCCCGGCTGTCTCCATCGGTTCGAGAACGAGGGTGTGCTCCTCGGGAGAAGTCCCCTCGGCTCCGCCGCTGAACTCATCACCGGGGGCGGGAGCCGCGGGAACGGTCTCTCCAGCCGTGGACGGCTGCGACCCCTTGCCCTTGCGTCGTCCCCTCCTCCGCCCGCGGCGTCGCCCCTTCTTTCCTTCTCCCGCCGATTCGCCCTGCTGCGCTTCCGTGTCGGGCGTATGGGCCTGGGCGTCTTCCTGCGGGCTTTCCGTCTCGGCGGCGGTCCCTTCCACCGCTGGCGCGACTCCACCTTCCATGGATACGGCGTCAGGCGTCGAATCGGCCTGCGCCTGATGGCCCCCTTTCCCCCTGCGTCGCCTCGGCCGGCGTCGACGGCTCTTCTCCGCCACGTCTCCCGTGACTTTCCTCTCGACTTCAAGGATCTCCGGCGGCGGTTGGCCTTCCTGGTCTCCACCCGGAGCGCTATCCTCCGTCCCTGACGGTGGAGAAACCGCCTCGGCGACCGCCTCTCCCGGAGGCTCCCCCTCTCCTGAATGCTCCCCCTCCCCCGCGGGCAACGCAGCCTGCGGGTCCGCCGGCGGAACGGTTCCGTCCGCCCCTGCCCCTTTACGCCGGGGGCGCCGTCTCCAGTACCTGCGCTTCCCCTTTTCCTCCGTCATCGGTTTCCTCCCTTAAAAATTTGGCTCCAGGAATCTGTGTAGGACTCCCGGAAGATCGCAAACGTCGCTCACCACGGCATGGGCGGGGGAAGACTCTTCCCGGCCTCCCACCCAGACAGTGAACATGCCGAGTTCCCTAGCCGGAAGCAGGTTCTCGCGGATGTCCTCGCAGAAGAGGGACGCTGAAGGCGTGGCTCCCGTAACCCGCAGCAGCTTGGCGTACGGATAGGGCGACGGCTTTGCGATGTATTCCATGAACTCGATCCCGTAGATCCCTTCCATCAGGTCCGAAACGCCCAGAGCCTCCAGGACTCGCCGGGCGTACGATTCAGAGCCGTTGGTGAACACCACGCGTCTTCCGGGAAGCCCGGAGAGCATCCGGCGCAGTTCCGGCCTCGGCGGAACTATCTCCGGAATCGGGACGTCGTGCACGAACTCCAGGTATTCCCCCGGCGAAACACCGTGGTGATGCATAAGGCCCCGCAGAGTCGTGCCGAACTCGCTGAGGAAGCTTTTCCGCACGTGCCGCGCGGTATCGTGGTCCACACCCAGCTTCTCCCGGACGTAACGCTCGATCCGGGCGTCCACGATGCGCCAGAGGGTCACCTCCGGCGGGTAGAGCGTGTTGTCCAGGTCGAAGATGAACAGCGGTTCCGCCGTCAACGTCACTCCCCTCCCACCTCGATCTCCGAAACGGAAAGCGACGGCGAGCCCACGTTCCCGAACCACCGGAAATCGGAGCCGGCGTCCACTACTTTAGAAAGCAGGGTGAGGACGTTTCCGGAGACGGCGAATCCCCGGACCGGCTCCCTTTCCTCGCCGCCCTCGAAACGGATTCCCGCGGCGCCGACGGAAAAGTCCCCTGACACGCCGTCGGCGGTGTGGATCCCAAGGAATTCGGTGATCAGTATCCCGGTCCCCATCTCGCGCCGCATTTGCTCGGGCGACTTCCCGCCGGGATCGATGCGCAGATTGGAGATGCCCACCGCCGGGGGCGTCTTGGTGGACATCCTGCGGGAGCTCCCGGTCGTGCCCGTCCCCAGTTTCCTCCCCCAGAATGCGTCGGCCAGATAGCCTTTCAGCACCCCGCCCTCCACCAGGACGTTCCCGCGGCAGGGCGTCCCCTCGCCGTCGAACGCCGCCGCCCCGCTTCCGGAAGCGTCCAGCGGATCGTCGGAGATCCGAACGACGGGAGAGGCGATCGCCTTCCCCAGGAGGCCGGCGAGGACCGATCTCCCCTTGGCCACGTTGGATGCGAGAAAGGAAGGGGCTAGCACCTCGAGAAGCTCGGCTGAAGCGGAGTTCTCAAGTATCGCCGGATAGCGGCCCGTCCGCAGGCCGCGCGCCCCCAGCATCCGGACCGCTTTGTGGGCCGCCTCCCCGGCTACGGAAGATGGCCGCAGGGCGTCGAACCGCCGCGAGAATCCGTAACCCGATCCCGTCTGCCCCTCCGAGCCCTCCTCGGCGACCGACTCCACCCACGCCGCATACTTCGATTCGCGCGCGATTCCGGATCGGCCGGCGGAATTCACGAACCGGACCTCCCCGACCGATTCCACGAGAGATGCCGAGCGCACTCTCTTCATACGGGGATCAAGCGATAGGGTCCTGCGCTCCAGCGCGACCGCGAACTCCGCCTTTTCCCCTTCACCCACTGCTTCCCATGCGGGATCGTAAAGCGGGGGCACCGGAAACTCCCCGCCCGCATCGGGGAGGCCGTGGGCAGCGTCCGGGTCGGAGGAACCTGCGCAAAACAGGGCCGCCTCGACCATGCGGACGACCTCGTCCCCGGTTTCGCGAAAACCGTAGGAAAACCCCATCCGGCCGTCACGGTAGACGCGCACGCCAAGGGAAACCGCGTCAGAGAAGGAAAGGGAGTCTATCCCCCCGCCCCGCGAGTCGTATTTCCGCACGCGTTCCCGCGAGACGCAGAGCTCGGCCTGCCCGCCGCCGCGCCGAGCGACCTCCCTTTCGACAAGGCCGAACAAGGCCTCAGGCATGTCTGGTTCCGGAGAAGTCGGCCACCAGGGCGATTTCGTCGCAGTCGGGAAACTTCGAGCACTTGAGGCAATCGGTCCAGATCTTGTGCGGCAGCTCCGCCTTGTCCACCCGCTTGAACCCCAGCTTCTCGAAGAATTCGGGCTTGTAGGTAAGGGCGAACACGCGCGCGATCCCCAGCACGATCGCCTCGGATACGCAGGCCTCGACTAGCTGCGTGCCCACCCTGCGGCCCATCCGGTCTTCGCGCACCGCAAGGGAGCGGACCTCGGCCAGGTCCTCCCACATGATATGTATCGCCGCCGACCCGATCACATCGTCCCCGTTCTCCACGAAGACGAAGTAGTCGCGCAGGTTCTCGTATATCTCGCTCAGCGACCTGGGCAGCATGTCGCCTTTCCGTGCGTAGTCGGCGATCAGCTTCTGGATCGTCTTGACGTCCCTCATCCTTGCCTTGCGGATCATCCCCCCGCCGCCCTCTCGATCAGTTCTTTCGCGTGTGCCCGCGCCTCCCCGGTGACCTCGGTCCCGGAGATCATGCGTGCCAGCTCCATTATCCTATCCTGTTTCGCCAGCTGTTTCACGCTGGTGGTGACGGAACCCTTCCCGGCGGACTTGCTCACGAGGAGGTGCCTGTCCGCGAAGGCGGCCACCTGGGGCAGGTGCGTCACGCATATCACCTGCGCCGATCCCGCGAGCCCTTTCAGGCGAGCTCCGACCCGCTCCGCCACTCGTCCGCCGATGCCCGTGTCGATTTCGTCGAACACCATCGTCCTTCCGGTACGGCCGCGGGAGGAGGCGTTCCGCAGCGCCAGCATCACGCGCGACAGCTCCCCGCCCGATGCAGTCTGCGCAAGCGGTCGCAACTCCTGCCCCGGGTTGGCACAGAACAGAAGCTCGCCCTCGTCGAGGCCCGAGGCGGAAAGTGAGGCGGCCGCCGGCTCCCGGGACGCCAGGTCGGCCCGGAACCTGGCTCCTGCAAGCGCCACGTGGGACAGTTCCTTCTCGACGGCCGCGGCCATCTTCCTTGACCCCGCATGACGCCCCTTGCTCAGCGCGGCGGCTGTGGCGACGCACCCTTCCTCCTCCTCCGCCAGCGCTTCGCGCGCGAGGCGCTCCTCCTCCAGGGCCGAATCCAGCCCGGCGCGCTCGGCGCGGAGCTCCTCAAGGTGCGCGACAAGCTCCGGGATCTCCTTCCCGTACTTCCGCTTGAGGCGCCTGATTTCCGTCAGGCGCTCCTCGATCCGCTCGCGCCTTTCGGCGTCCACAGTCACTTTTCCTGCCCTGGAGACCACCTCGCGCGCCAGATCCTGCGTTTCGCTCTGTGTCGCCCTCAGTCGCTCCGCCAGCTCCGAGAGGCGCGGGTCCGCGGCTGACGCCTCGCGAATCCTCGCGGCGGCGAACGAAAGGGACGCGGAGGCGGAAGTCTCCGAGGAGGACAGCGCCCCTTCGGCGTCCCGCAGCGCCGCCTGTATCT
>JAENIX010000209.1 GCA_016844415.1 Actinomycetota bacterium
AAGAGGGTCGGGTCGCCGTGCATCACGTCGAGCAGGAGCCTGCCGTAAGCGGGAGTGCTTCTGGCGCCGAACGCCTCCCGGTACGTGAAGTGTAAATCGACCGGCCGCACGGACACGCCCGGCCCCGGCTCCTTTGCGCTGAACCGGAGGAAGATCCCCTCCTCCGGCTGTATGTTGATCACGAGAAGGTTCGAACCGATCTGGCCGCATCCCGTATCCTTGAACAGAAGCGAGGGGGCGGGGCGGAACTGTATCGCGATTTCGGAAACCTTCCTGGCCATCCGCTTCCCCGTGCGCAGGTAGAAGGGGACGCCGGCCCAGCGCCAGTTGTCGACCGAAAGCCGCAATGCCGCATACGTCTCGGTGAAGGAACCAGGGGAGACGTTCTTCTCCGCGCGATACGCAGGAACCTTCTTTCCTCCCGTCTCCCCTTCAGCGTACTGTCCCCGGACGCATACCTCTCCCACGCGCTCGTCCGCAACACGGCCGATCGACTTCAGGAGCTTCAGTTTCTCTCCCCGCACGTCGTCGCCGTCGAGAGAATTCGGCGGCTCCATCGCAACGAGGGCCATGAGCTGGAGGAGATGGTTCTGTATCATGTCGCGGACCGCGCCCGAGTCTTCGTAATAATCGCCCCTTCCTTCCACGCCCAGCGTTTCGGCCACGGTGATCTGTACGTGATCGATGTAGTTCCTGTTCCACACCGGCTCGAAGATCCCGTTGCCGAACCGGAAAACGAACAGGTTCTGAACGGTCTCCTTGCCGAGGAAGTGGTCGATCCGGTACACCTGCCCGTCCTTGAAGACGTCGAGTATCTCCCTGTTGAGCGCGCGGGCGCTCGCCAGGTCGCGCCCGAAAGGCTTTTCCACGATCACCCGGCGGAAGCCGGAAAGGCCCCCCGAAGGGACCGCCAGTTTTGTTTCGCCGATCTTTCGGATGAGGGAGACGTAATGCCTCGGGGCAACGGCGGCGTAGAAGATGATGTTGCCGGGTATCCCCCTGGCGGCGCACAGCGACCGGATCCTCTCGCGGAGAGCCGGGTAGCTCCCTGAGTCCTCGAGGTCCGCGGAATGGTAATGAAGCCCGGCGGCGAAACCATCCCACCGGGAAGCGTCGAACTTCGCCTCGCCGGTTTCCCGCGCGTAATCCCGCAGCATCGCCCGGAACGCGTCGTCCGCGTATGGTGTGCGCGAAACCCCGAGCACGGCGAAACGTTCCGGAAGAAGCCCGTCCAGGAAAAGCCCGAACAGGTCCGGTATGAGCAGCCGCCTGGTCAGGTCCCCCGAAGCTCCGAATATGACGAGCAGGCTCGGGGGGGGCGGCTCGATCCCCGTGCCGGCGCGCGGGGCCGCTGCCAAGGCGCCGATCGGATCGGCTCCCATCGGTCTATCCTTTCTTGCGCTCCGGGGCCGCTTCCTTGACGGCGTGTCCCCCGAACTCGTTGCGCAGCGCCGCCAGCATCCGCATGGCGAATGAACTGTCCTGCCTGGACAGGAAGCGCATGTACAGGGAGAGCCCTATCGACGGAAGCGGTACCCCGGCCTCGATCGAACGTTCCACGGTCCAGCGGCCTTCACCCGAATCCTCTACGTACGGAGCAATACCCGAGAGGGACGGGTCGCGCGACAGCGCCCGTCCGGCGAGCTCGAGCAGCCACGATCGAACGACGCTCCCTCTGTTCCACAGGGCGGCGACAGCCGGCCCTGCATCATCCCGTACTCGATCCCGTTGTGTACCATCTTCACGAAGTGGCCGGCCCCGTGCGGCCCCATGTAAGCGTACCCGTCCGGCGGGGCCAGGGATTCAAGGACTGGGGAAAGAAGGCGGAACGCGTCTTCGTCGCCGCCGACCATCAGGCAGTACCCTTCCGACAGCCCCCAGATCCCGCCGCTCGTCCCCGCATCGAGGAACCGGATCCCGCGCTCGCCGAGACGCTTCGCGCGGCCTGGGGCGTCCTTGTACTTCGAGTTGCCGCCGTCGACCACCACGTCGCCTTCGGAGAGCAGCCCGGCGAGGACTTCCACGTTTTCGTCCACGGGAGCCCCTGCCGGCACCATCAGCCATACGATTCTCGGAGAGGACAGCCGCTCCACGGCTTCCTTGAGAGTGGCGGCGGGAACGGCACCTTCCCGGGATGCCTCCTCGACGGAAGCGGTGGAACGGGCGAACGCCACCACCTCATGCCCGCCGCGCAGCAGGCGCCGGGTCATGTTCAGTCCCATCTTCCCAAGGCCGACCATCGCGATCCGCATGGATATCCCTTTCGTCCGGCGGCGGAGCCGGTCTCAGATGTTCCTAGTTCCTCGCCTCCACGAGCCTGCGCTCGATGGCGCCGAACAGCTTGCCGAAGGAATCGGAGAAGCTCTCAACCCCTTCCCGGGTGAGTTTTTCGCAGACTTCCTCGATCCCTATGTCGAGCAGCCCGAGTTCATGAAGCACGGTCCTTGATTCCTCTTCCCTCTGGGAGAGCATGTCGACGGCGACCCCGTGGTCCCGGAAAGCGTCCATCGTCTGCGGAGGAATCGTGTTGACGGTGTCGGGGCCTGCCAGCTCCTCCACGTATTTCACGTCCGAATATTTCGGGTTCTTCGTCCCCGTGCTCGCCCAGAGGGGACGCTGCGGCCTGGCTCCCTTGTCCGCCAGGTCGCGCCACCACGGCGCGGAGAAGATCTCCCGGAACCTTGCATAGGCAAGCCGCGCGTTGGCGACGGCGATCTTGCCCAGCAGGGAGATCGCGGCTTCCGCGCGCGGAGACCCGGGGTAGCGGGGTATGATCGCTTCGAGTAGCTTGTCCACGGCGGTGTCCACCCGCGAAACGAAAAAGGAGGCCACGGATGCGACCCTGGCCGGATCGCCGCCGGATGCGACCAGCCGCTCCACCCCCCGGATATACGCCTCGGCGACTTCCTCGTACCTCTTCACCGAAAAGATGAGAGTCACGTTGACGGGGATCCCCATGGAGATCGTTTCCTCGATGGCGGGCAGCCCTTCCCGCGTGGCCGGGATCTTTATGAGAACGTTGGGGCGGGAAACAGTCCTGAAGAGCTCATCCGCCTTCCGGACCGTCCTCTGCGTGTCGTATGCCAGGTCCGGGTCCACCTCCAGCGAGACGTAGCCGTCGTTCCCCCGGGTCGCGATGTGGACCGGCAGCAGCACGTCGGCCGCCCTGCGGATGTCTTCCGCCGCGATCTCCAGGTACGCTTCCGGAACGCTCCTGCCCGAGGAAGCGAGCGCGCGGATCTGCCCGTCGTATTCATGGCCCCCGGAAATCGCCTTTTCGAAGATCGTCGGGTTCGAGGTGACCCCCTTTATGCCGTCCTGCGACACCAGCCTCGCGAGCTCTCCGGAATCGATCAGCCCCCGATGGATATAGTCAAGCCAGGGGCTCTGCCCCATCTTGCCCAGTTCGACCAGCGGATTCCTCGTCGTTCCCATCAAGTTTCCCTCCCCTGAATGGCTTGCGGCCTTGATAGAAGCGATCTCGCCTTATCTGCCACGTTCTCGGCGGTGATCCCGAACTCCTTGAACAGCCGGTCTCCGGGCGCGGAGGCGCCGAACCGGTTCATCCCGACGGAAATTCCCTTTTCCCCTACGTACCGCTCCCATCCCGCGGTGCTCCCCGCCTCCACGGAAACGCGCGCGCGGACGGATGGCGGCAGTACACGGTTCCTGTATTCTTCAGGCTGCTCCTCGAATCTCTCAAGGCAAAGGAAACTGACCACCCTGGCGGGGACCCCGCCCGCTTCGAGTAGTCTCTTCGCGCCCAGAGCCACGTGAACCTCCGACCCCGAGGCCAAAAGAATCACTTCGGGAGTTCCCCCGGCGCCTTCTTCATAGATGAAAGCGCCCCGGCATGCGTTTCCGTCCCCGGACACCGATCCCGGAGACAGGACAGGCAGTTTCTGGCGCGACAGGATGAGCGCGCTGGGCCCCGAGGTCCTCTCGATAGCCATCCTCCAGGCCGCAGCGGTCTCGTTGGCGTCCGCGGGCCGCAGCACATAGAGGTTAGGAATCAGGCGCAGTGAAGCCACGTGCTCGACGGGCTGGTGCGTCGGCCCGTCCTCCCCCACGCCGATGGAGTCGTGCGTGAACACGTAGATCACGCGTATCCCCATGATGGCGGCAAGCCGGATGGAGGCGCGCATGTAATCGGAGAACACGAGGAAGGTCGCGCCGTACGGGATGATCCCCCCGTGCCGCGCCATGCCGTTGAGTATCGCCCCCATCGCGTGCTCGCGGACGCCGAAATGGAAGTTGCGTCCCACCGGCTGGGAGTCCGGCAGGAACTCCCCCCCATCCTTGATGAGCGTCTCCGTGGACGGGGCGAGGTCCGCCGATCCGCCGGCGAGCTCCGGGAGCCGCTGCGCCAGGGCGTTGATCACCTTGTGCGACGCGCTACGGGTGGCGATCGCTCCGCCTTCGGGCGAAAAGGTCGGAATATCGTCCGCCCACCCTTCGGGAAGGTCGCCCCAGCTCCGCCGTTCCCATTCCATCGCCGGGCCGGGAAACTCCCGGAGGTACTCCGCCATCCGCACTCTCCACTCGCGTTCGAGCAGCTCT
>JAENIX010000210.1 GCA_016844415.1 Actinomycetota bacterium
GTTCCGCGTCAGCAGAAAAGAAGTCGTGACGAAAAACTTCCCCGACAATGAAGCGGCAATCCCGGGAAGGGAGTTCGATAAATTCCTGACATCCACCAGCGTGGGTACGACCGGCGGGGCCGCGAAAGAGTACGCGGGCAAGATCGTCGGGGAGAAAAAGACAACCCTCGCGAAGGCAGCCTCCATCTACGACTGGATCGTGGAGAACATGTACCGCGATCCCGGTGTGAAGGGGTGCGGGCTGGGCGAAGTCGACGTGCTTCTCCACAAGCTGGGGGGGAAGTGCGCGGACATTCATTCCGTGTTTGTCACCCTCGCCCGTGCGGAGGGAATCCCCGCGCGGGAAGTGTTCGGCATCCGCATGCCCAAGGGGAAGGAAGGCGAGATCACCAAATCGCAGCACTGCTGGGCCGAGTTCTATCTGTCCGGCTACGGGTGGGTCGTCGTCGATCCCGCGGACGTGCGGAAAGCGATCCTGGAAAGGAAGATCACGTTGCATGAGGCTCAGCCCCTTAAGGAATATTATTTCGGCGCCGTGGACGAAAACCGCGTTGCTTTCGGCACCGGCAGGGATCTGAAGCTGAACCCGCCGCAGCAGGGGAAGCCGCTGAACTACTTCATGTATCCCTATGCGGAGGCGGACGGGAAGCCTGTAAACGAGGATCTCTACGGTTTCAACATCGGCTACAGCATTGGATTCAGGGAGTTGTGATCCGCCAATGACGCATCGTCGGCATCGAAGGTATAATCCGTAAAGACAAGTTGGTATCAAACGGGCAAACTGGTCGTGCATAACAAACACGGCGGTGTTCGATGACGGGGCGCATCCTTTTCATAGACGACGACCGGGCGGGGCGGGAAGTGGCACTGTTCAACCTCCGTAAGGCCGGGTACGAGGTAACTGCCGCCTCCGACGGGCAGGAGGGACTTGTCGCATTCTCCACGGAAAAGTTCGATCTCGTCGTCACCGACGTCAAGATGCCCGGCATCTCCGGTATCGAGGTTCTCAGGCGGATCCGCGCGCTGGCGCCCGACGTCCCGGTCCTCGTCATCACAGCGTTCGGAAACGTCGAAACGGCGGTAGAGGCGATGAAGGAAGGCGCGTACGACTTCATCGGCAAGCCGTTCCACCGCGACCAGCTGTTGCTCTCCGTGGAAAAGGCGTTCGACCGTCGCCGGCTCGCCGCCGAGGTTCGGAGCCTGCGGATCCGCGCGAGCGGCGTCGCGCGGGAGATCGTAAGCGTATCCACCGCGATGCAGCGCGTCCTGGAAATTGCCGACCGAGTGGCCGTGACGGATGCTACGGTCCTTGTCACCGGTGAGAGCGGGACGGGGAAGGAGGCGGTCGCCCGGCGGATCCACGTGCAGTCCCCGCGCGTCGAGGGGCCGTTTGTGGCGGTCAACTGCGCGGCGATCCCCGGGGAGCTCCTCGAATCCGAGTTGTTCGGGCACGCTCGCGGCGCCTTCACGGGAGCGGTGCGCGATCGCGTGGGACGGTTCCGTCAGGCGGAGGGAGGAACCCTGTTCCTGGACGAGATCGCCGAAATTCCTCTCCCCCTCCAGTCCAAGCTGCTGCGCGCCTTACAGGAACGGACGGTGGATGTCGTGGGAGGGGATCGTCCGGTCTCCGTCGACGTCCGGATCGTGGCCGCGACGAATCGCGACCTGCAGGAGAGGATTAGGGAAGGGGCGTTCCGGGAGGACCTCTACTACCGGCTGAACGTGGTGGAGATCCGGGTCCCTCCCCTACGGGAGCGGCCGGAGGACATCCCCCCGCTGGTGGAGCATTTCACGCGGGAGTTGAGCGCGGACAGGGAATTGACCGTACCAGCAGCCGTGATGGAGGAACTGAAATCCCGCCCCTGGCCCGGGAACGTGCGGGAGCTGAAAAACGCCTGCGAGCGGATGGCGATCCTGTGCCGGGGGAACGAGGTTTCGATGGAGGACCTTCCCCTGCCGGCGAAGGGGAAAAACGGTGAGGCGGGAGGGGCGGCCGAAGGGGTCGGGGAGACCTGGCCTCCACTTCCCCCCGAGGGGCTGTCGCTGGTTGATCTGGAGAAAAAGGTGATTGAACGGGCGCTTCGCCTGAAAGGGGGAAACATCACGCAGGCGGCCGCGTATCTTCGCGTCCCCCGGCACATCCTCGTCTACGAATGATCAAGGGTGTCCTGAGGGACGTGCGGTTCCTCTTCTCGGCCAGGATGGTCCTCACGGCCTGGCTCCCCTGTCTCTTCATCACCGTCCTGCACTACCGCACACCGTCCCACCACGGCTGGGTCCACGACGTGGCGCGGCGCCTGTACTACCTCCCGATCCTGTTCGCGGCCTTTTCCGGCGGAGTCAGGGGCGGGATCTCCGTATCTGTTTTCGCCTCCCTCATCTACTTTCCCCACGCGTTCACGAGCCTGGTGTCCCGTGACCCGGGAGACGCGCTGGAGAAGGGGCTGGAGATCCTCCTTTACAACATCGTGGCGGTGGTGGCGGGGCTGCTCGTGGACCGGGAGCGCAGGGAGCGGGAGAAGCAGGAGCAGCTCGCCAGGAAGCTCTCCGACGCACTGGAGGAGCAGCAGCGGATAGAATCCCAGCTGATCAGGGCGGGCCGCCTCGGCGCGCTGGGGGAGATGACCGCGGGGATCGCGCATGAAATCAAGAACCCCCTGCACGCGATGAAAGGGACGGCGGAGATCCTGCGGGACGTCGTCCCAGCGGATGCGCCCGAGCGCCGGATGCTCGATCTGCATATAGAAGAGATCGACCGGCTGGCCCAGACCGCCGAACGGTTCCTGACGTTCGCGCGCCCCACCCCCGCCGACAGGCGCCCGCTCGATCTTCGGGAGGTCGTTGGACGCGTCGTCTCCCTGGTGGAAACGCAGGCCAGGAAAGAAGGGGTGAGTGTAGCTTCGTCGCCGTACGTGGGCGAGAAGCCCCCGGTCGTGGCGGGCGACACCGACCAGTTGACCCAACTCCTCTTGAACATCGCGATCAACGGCATCCAGGCGATGGCGCCGCGGGGTGGAGGCACGCTCACCTTCTCCCTCGTCCGGGAGAGCCTGGGGGAGAAAGGGATCTTCGTCGTGCGCGTGGCCAACTCGGGTCCGTCAATTCCCGCCGACCAGCTCGAACGGATCTTCGACCCCTTCTTTACGACGAAGGATGGAGGGACGGGCCTGGGCCTGTCCATCGTTTCCCGAATCGCGGACCAGCACGACGGCGTCCTATCTGTGCGAAACCTTCCGAACGGGAAGGGGGTCGAGTTTTCCCTGGCCCTTCCATCTTAAGGGGTAGTCGATGACGGAGGAGAGATCCCTCTCCGAAGTGCACTCGACGGTGGCGATTCCGCAGAAGACGGGATTCTTCCGCCGCCTTCTGGCTTTCGGCGGCCCCGCCTACCTGGTTTCCGTGGGCTACATGGACCCGGGCAACTGGGCGACCGACATCGCCGCAGGGTCGCGTTACGGCTATTCGCTCGTCTGGGTCCTGCTCATGTCCAACGCAATGGCGGTGCTTCTCCAGAGCCTCTCCGCGAGGCTCGGGCTGGTATCCGGCCGCGACCTCGCCCAGGCGTGCCGCGACCGGTATCCGGCTCCGGTCAACGCCGTGCTGTGGATCCTTTGCGAGGTGGCCATCGCCGCCTGCGACCTGGCCGAGGTTCTCGGTTCCGCGATCGGGCTGCAGCTGCTGTTCGGCATTCCATTGATCTACGGGGTGCTGATCACCGCTCTGGACACCTTCCTCATCCTGTTCCTTCACCAGGCGGGAATCCGGAAGATGGAGGCGTTCATCCTGGTCATGGTGGCCACGATCGGCGGGTGCTTCCTGGTGGAGATCGTCGTTTCCAAGCCCGATCTTCCCGGGATCGCACGCGGATTCATACCCGGCCTTCCAGACGCCGACGCGCTCTATTTCGCCATCGGCATACTGGGGGCGACCGTCATGCCGCACAACCTCTACCTGCACTCCGCTCTGGTCCAGTCGCGCAAGGTGGTCAAGACCGCCCAGGGGATCCACCAGTCGCTGAAGTACAACCTGATCGACTCGGTGGTTGCGCTCAACATGGCGTTGTTCATCAACGCAGCCATCCTGATCATGGCCGCCGCGGTCTTCCACAGGGCGGGTCACTTCGACGTGGCCGAGATACAGGACGCGCACCGCCTGCTGGCCCCCCTCGTGGGGAACAAGGTTGCACCGTTCCTGTTCGCGCTTGCGCTGATCTGTGCGGGCCAGAGCTCCACCATCACCGGTACGCTCGCCGGCCAGATCGTGATGGAAGGGTTCGTCAACATACGGCTGCGGCCCTGGCTCCGCCGCCTTGTGACACGCGCCGTGGCCATCGTCCCCGCCGTGGCGGTCATCACGCTCAGGGGAGAGGGGGCCACCGGGGAACTGCTTGTCCTGAGCCAGGTGGTCCTGAGCCTGCAACTCTCATTCGCTGTTATCCCTCTCATCCACATGGTGAGCGACAGGGGGCTGATGGGTGCGTTCGCCATCAGGACGTGGGTGAAGGGACTGGCGTGGACCGCTGCGGGGATCATCGCGGCGCTGAACATAAAGCTCGTGGCGGATGAGGTCGCGGGGTGGCTCGAAAAGGGAGGCACGGCGGGTCTTATCGCCAGGTCCGTGGCCCTCCCGGTCATCGCGGCGATCGGGCTGCTCCTGTTGTACGTCGTCGCGGAGCCTTTCATATTCCGCCGTGGATGGAAGCGCAGGCCGTCGGACGTTCACGGCGGGCCCGAGCCGAAGATCGGGGAGCCCTCACGGCCGTTCCGCAAGATCGCCGCGGCGCTGGACTTCGGCCCCACCGACGCGGAGGTGCTCTCCCGGGCAGCCGCGCTGGCGTCGTCGGCCCGCTGTTCCCTCCTCCTGCTGCACTGCGTCGAGAGCGCTGGTGCGAAGGCGCTGGGCAGGGAAGCGGGCGACACGGAGAGCCAGGAAGATCTCCTTCGGCTGAAACGGTACGCCGTGGCGCTGGGCAAACACGACGTCGAGGTCGAGACGGAATTGGGCTTCGG
>JAENIX010000211.1 GCA_016844415.1 Actinomycetota bacterium
GGACGATCCGCCTCTCGGGAAAGAAGGAGGACGGGTTCGCCGTCATCTGCGTCTCCGACTCCGGCGCGGGGATCCCGAAGGAGAAACTCCGGAAGATCTTCGACCATGGGGATATGGTCGCCACCCTCGACTCCCACGCCCGGCTTGGCCTGGGGTTGACCATCTGCAAACGGCTCGTGGAGGCGCAGAAGGGGAAAATCCGGATCGACTCCGTTCCGGGGGAAGGAACGCAGGTCCATTTCTCACTTCCTGTCGCGTGACGGCCTATTAAATGTAATTATAGGGACATAATAGGAATTAATTTGCCCACTAAGGCCGGCCGCTAATTCTCGCGCATCCTCATTCCGGAAAGATTTTTCCCACAAATCACGTTTCTCTCTATATGTTTAGCATGATCGTGCCGATAGGTTCCCTGCATAGGCACGCGGATTGCTTTTTCTACGGCGAGAGCCGGAAGGAGGGAACGTATGACCGAACAATATATCCTTGTCGTGGACGACGACCCCGCCTTTTCCCAATTCACCAGCAACCTCCTGACTGAAAATGATATGCGCGTGGTCGTCGCCGCCAGCAAGGCGGAAGGGCTCGAGGCGTTCGAGCGGGAGCGCCCCACCTGCGTCATCCTCGACATCTTCCTTCCCGACGGCTCCGGCGTGGACCTCATCAAGCCGATGCGCGCCGCCTCGCTCACGATGCCCATCATCATGGTCTCGGGCCAGAGCGAGGTGGACGAGGTCGTCCGCGCGATGAAGGAAGGCGCCAGCGACTACGTCAAGAAGCCGTTCCAGGGGGAGTACGTCAAGAAGCCGTTCCAGGGGGAGGAACTCCTCCTCAAGATGCGGATGGTGCAGGACGCCTCCCACGCCAAGGTGGAGCTCGACCAGCTGCGCATCAAGGCCCGCCCGGAAGAGGAGTACAACCTCCTTTTCGGGATGAGCGACCGGATGAGCAAGGTCCAGGCCGTCCTCGACCAGGTGGCGGGCACCGACATCACCGTCCTGATCACCGGGGAGAGCGGCACCGGCAAGGAGCTGGTCGCCAAGGCGATTCACAAGGCGTCCGATCGGACGAACGACCCGTTCATCAAGGTGAACTGCGCCGCCCTGCCGCGGGAGCTGCTCGAAAGCGAACTGTTCGGCTTCGAGAAGGGGGCGTTCACCGGCGCCCACCGCCGCAAGTACGGCCGCTTCGAGATGGCGCAGAACGGCACCATCTTCCTCGACGAGATCAGCGAGATGCACATGGACCTGCAGTCGAAACTGCTCCACGTCCTGCAGGAGAAGCAGTTCTTCCGCATCGGCGGCGAGCGCGAGGTGAAGGCGAACTGCCGCATCCTGTGCGCCACCAACAAGAACCTGGAACGGATGGTCGAGGAGGGGAAGTTCCGCCGCGACCTGTTCTACCGGGTCAACGTGGTGAACATCGTCGTGCCGCCGCTTCGGGAGCGGAAGGACGACATCCCGATCCTCGTCGACTATTTCCTCAACCGGTATTGCCAGATGTACAACCGGGAGGCGTGCAAGGTCTCCCCCCGCCTGATGGAGATGTTCCTCAACTACACCTGGCAGGGAAACGTGCGCGAGCTCGAGAACAACGTGAAGCGGCTGATCATCCTCGGGAACGAGGCCCAGTTGATCGCGGAGTTCCAGCGCAAACGGGAAAACGGCCAGTACGGCGCCATCCCGTACGATGGCCCGTCGGAGGACCCGGCGCCCGCTCCGCGGACCCGGGCGTCGGGTCGTGCAACCTCACAAGCGTTCACGACAGGCGAGGGCGGGAACGGGGGAGGGCATGACGCCCCGAACCTCACCGGGAAGGCGACGCTGAAGGAAGTCTCGAAGATCGCGCAGCGAAACGCCGAGAAGGAGCTCATCGAAAAGGTCCTCGGACAAACCCGGTGGAACCGGCGGAAGGCGGCGCAGATCCTGGACATCAGCTACAAGGCCCTCCTCTACAAGATCAAGGATTGCGGCCTGAACATGGAGTAAACGCATGGGTTTCGGCAGCAACTTTCCGTAACAGAAAGAGAAATTGGTTTACAGGCACGTCAAATCGGGGGATTCGGGAGGTGGCATGGTGCATGCCAGATGGGCGGTAGCCTGCCTGCTGTCTGTTTTTCTGTTCGTTGGGGTCGTCGCGAAGGGGGATACGGCGGACAACACCGTGAAAGCGCCCCCGCCGCCGCAAGCCGTCTCCCAGGCCGGCCCGGTCCCATCGGCTTCGCCCCCCATCGCCGCAAAGAAGGGAATCGAAGCGGCCGTCAGCGTCGCGGTCCCGCTGGAGGGTCCCCAGTACAAATTGGGCCCCGAAGACCAGATCAGGGTTTCCGTCTGGGAGAACGCCCAACTGACGCTTGACCTGGTCGTGCGCCCGGACGGGAAGATTTCCATGCCGCTCATCCAGGACGTGACGGCGGAGGGGCAGACGGCCGCGGAGCTGGCGACACAAATCCAGCAGAAGCTCGGCGCTTTCATCAAGGAGCCCCAGGTATCGATCATCCTCCTGCAGGTCAACGCGCCCAGGTACTTCGTCATCGGGAACGTGACCCGGCCCGGCACCTATCCCCTTCGAAGCGAAACCTCCATCCTGCAAGCCCTGTCCCTGGCAGGGGGTTTCACCCAGTTCGCATCCCCCCGAAGCATCAAGCTGATCCGGAATACGGCCGGGAAACAGGAGGTGCGGAAGGTGAACTATAACAACATGATCGACGAGGGCGGGGAGGGGAACTACCTCCTCAAGTCCGGCGACACGATCGTGGTGCCTTGAGATGGCGGCCCGGAGGTCTCTTATGAGGACGCATACCACTGGAAGGGCACTTTGGACGCTTGCGGCGATTGCCGCGATCGGCATCCTGCTTCCCGCCTCACGCGCGTCCGCGGCGAAGCTGGATGTCACCCCGTCGATCTCGCTCGACCAGACGTACGACTCGAACGTCTTCAACACGGACGGGAACGAGAAGGGAGACTTCTTCCTCCGCGTCACGCCCGCGGTCACATTTTCCCTCAAGATGCCCGAGACGACGCTGAGCCTTCGCAGCAGCGTCACCTCCGACACGTACTACAAATACACCAACCTGAACAGCAACTCTTCGGCCGTTTCCCTCGGGATCGACGCCACGCCGATCCGAGTCACTCCAAGGTTTTCGGTCGCCCCCTCCGGCCACTTCGTGCAGGCGAGGGATTCGTACCGGAGAAACCAGCTGGTTCCGTCGGAAGACCCGCTGATCCCCCCGTCGATCGCGGCGGAGACCGCGACCCGCAAGAGCCGCGATTTCGGCGGCGCGCTCCGCGTCAGCTACCTGGTGACCCCGAACACCGACTTCTCCGTCGGGGGCGGATTCAGCAAGCGCCAGTTCCTCGACAACGTCGCCGGAAACGTGGACTCCCGGGTCCTGACCGGGGACACCACGCTGACGTACAAATTCACCCCGCTCTTCTCTTCGGGGCTCTTCTTCAACGCAGCGTATAACACCTTCGAAAACGGAAGGGATTCCAGTACGTTCGCCGGAGGCCTCACGGGGACGTACCTCTTCTCTCAGGCTCTGACGATGACCGCCCGCGCGGGCGCATCCCGTGCCAAGGAAACCGACGTGGCAGGCCTCCCCGACCGAACGACCATGTCGCCGACCGGTTCTCTTTCATTGAGCTATGCGGGGCAAAACGCGAGAGCGTC
>JAENIX010000212.1 GCA_016844415.1 Actinomycetota bacterium
CGAAGGAGCGCAGCACTTCTCCCCGGGATCCCTGGGCGGCGACGGACACACGATATCGATATACAGCATGTCCAAGGCGTACGGGATGGCGAGCTGGCGAGTAGGGTTCCTCGTGGCGCCGGAACACCTTTTCGACGACCTGATCAAGATCCAGGACACGATCATCGTCTGCGGGCCGGCGATTTCACAGGCGGCCGCACTGGAGGCGCTGCGCATAGGGCGCGGCTACTGCGAGAAGCATCTCGAGGTCATCGGCAATGTCCGTAGGCAGGTCATGTCCCGCCTTTCAGGAGCTTCCGACCTGCTGACGGTTCCCGCTTCAAGGGGAGCGTTCTATTTCCTGGCCGAGGTGCGCACGTCGATGGACGATCTTAAGCTTGTGGAGCGGCTGATCCGGAAGCACAAGGTCGCGGTCATCCCGGGACGGACGTTCGGGATCACGCAGGGGTGTTTCCTGCGGATCGCCTACGGAAGCCTGACTCCTGAAAACGCGGCGGAAGGCCTCGGCAGGCTGATCGGCGGCCTGCGGGAGATACTGAGGAATTGACGCACCGGAGAAAATGCCCGCGTGAGCAAATCAAACATGTGTACAATTAATAGGGGGAATTATTTCTGACGGAGGCATCATGAAAAAACTACTCGTTGGCCTTGCGCTTGGGATCTCCGCGGTCCTGCTTTTTTTCCCGCAAGGCACTCTGGCGTTCGACAAGGGGGGGTGCGGGACAGCTGACTGCCGTTCATGCCACGTTCGACAAGGGGGGGTGCGGGACAGCTGACTGCCGTTCATGCCACACTCTCAACCGGGAACAGGCGGTAGGTCTACTCGGCGGCATGGTGGACAACGTGCTGACCGTGGAGGAGAGCCCCGTCCACGGGTTGTGGGTGGTGGACATCGTGAAGCAGGGGAGGAAGTTCCCCGTATACATAGACTTTTCGAAGGAGTTCCTTATCAGCGGACAGGTGGTTCGGCTGAAGACAAAGGAGGACATCACCGGGTCGAGATTCGAGCGCCTCAACGCGGTCTCGGTGAACCCTTCCGAAATCCCGCTGGAGGATGCGCTGGTCGTGGGAAATCCTTCCGCAAAAAGGAAGATAATCGTGTTCAGCGATCCGGACTGCCACTTCTGCGGCAAGCTGCACCACGAGTTCAAGACGGTTATAGAGAAGGCGCCGGACGTGGCGTTCTTCGTCAAGATATACTCGAGGAACAACAACCCCGCCTCGGCCGAGAAAGCCAAAGCTGTCATCTGCTCCAAGTCGCTTTCGATGATGGAAGACGCCTATGCAGGAAAAAAGATCCCTCCCCCAACCTGCACGACGAACGCGGTGGAGGAAACCTTTCAGCTCGCCGGGAAGTTGCAAATCCAGGGTACGCCGGCGCTGGTATTCCCGAACGGCAAGGTCGTCAGCGGATACCGCCCCGCCGACGTGCTGATCCAGCTTCTCGAGGAGGCCAAGCCCACGGCGAAGGACTCGAAATAACGATACGGCCTCCGGGAGATAGCGTCACCGGCGCTTGATAAAGGTCCCTTTCCGGTATTCGTCGAACGCGACCCGGATTTCCTCGTCCGTATTCATCACGATGGGGCCGTACCAGGCAACGGGCTCTCCGATCGGCTTGCCGGATACCAACAGGAAGCGGACCGGCTCCTTTCCGGCAGTGATCGAGACGGCGTCACCTTCGCCGTAGTGGACAAGAGTCTCCGGCCCGCAGCGGCGCTCCCGTTCCATCTCGAAGCGGTTCCGGCCTACTTCTTCGCGGGCTGAAAGATCCCGGACCGGGTCGAAGCATCCGCTTCCTTCGATTACGTATGCGAAGACCGTGTGGCTTCTCCTTACCGGATGAGTGAATTTCGCTCCCCTCGGAACGGCGGCGTCGATATACTCCGGGTCGGTGACGACGTCCTGAACCGGGCCCTCCACCCCGTTCACCCGCCCGGAGATGATTTTCACTTTCACGCCGCCCTCCAGGGTCACATCCGGGATCCGGCTGCGCTTCACCTCCCTATACCGCGGGTCCATCATCTTGCTGGAGGCGGGGAGGTTGGCCCACAATTGGAACCCGCCCATACGGCCATTTGCGTCGCCCTTCGGCATCTCCTGGTGGATGATGCCGCTTCCCGCAGTCATCCATTGGACGTCGCCCGGCCCGATGTCCCCCTTGTTGCCCATGCTGTCCCCGTGTTCCACGTCCCCCTGGAGGACGTAAGTGATCGTCTCGATCCCCCGGTGCGGATGCCAGGGAAAGCCGGGGAGATATTTCGAGGGGTCGTTTGAACGGAAGTCGTCGAGCAGCAGGAATGGATCGAGTTGCGGCACTTCCTGGTTGCCGAAGGCTCGTTTGAGGTGGACACCCGCCCCTTCGATCGTCGGCCTGGCTAGCCACATGTTACCGATAGTCCTGACGACCGTCATGGCCGCACCTCTTTCCAAATCCGGCGTGGGCATCGAAAGGTCTGGCTCCCCATGTGTAACAGTACCGGTGATTCCTATTCTTACGGTAGTCCCGCCTTGCGCAGACCTTGGGCGGTACGGTCCCTGTCGGACGGATTCTTATAAGGGATATTCCTCATAAAGGACTCCACGGTGAATTTGGGATTGATCCTGAGGACTTCGGTTGCTTCTTTCCGCGCCTCGTTTTCCTTGCCGCAGGAACCGTAGACAGCGGCCATGATGACGCGGGAAACCAGATGGTCCGGCTGACGCTTGAGTCCCTTATCGCACGCCGCGATGGCTTCCTTGCAATCTCCTGTCTGGAAATAGACCATTGCCAGTTGTTGTACGTAATTGTCGGGAGGAATCGGTTCCAGGCGCAATGCCTTCTGGATCACCGGAATGGCCTCTTTCGATTTTCCGGCCCACCTGAGAACCACCGTCAGGTTATAATTCGCCTGGCCCGAATTGGGATCGAGCTCCACGCCTCGCTCCGCCTCGGCGATCCCTTCGTCATACCGCCCGCTCCACGAGTAGAGCACACCTAACATGCTGCGCGCATCGGCCAGCGAGCCGTTCATGGCCAGGGCCTTTTGGATTAATTCGGTGGCCTTCGCTATGGAGTCCTTGGGGGATCGGCTCGTTCCGAGATACACATCATTTATATAGGTCGCACCCAGCAACACGTAGGCTTCTGCGTACTTCGGATCCAGGGCAATCGCTTCCTCCGCCATGCGCCGGGCCAGGGCATTGCTCTCCCGATTTCCCTTGTAACGATATTCACGACCCTGCATGAGTTTCAGGTAGGCTTCGAGACTCTTCGTGCCTTCCGCCCACGCACGGGCCTGCTCGCCCGCGGTCAGATTCACGGACAACGCCGACGTGATCTTCAGAATGACCTCGTCCTGAAGGCCAAAGATGTCCTTCAGGTCCCGATCGTAGGATTGGGCCCATACGTGCTGGCCCGATATCGCATCGATCAGCTGGACGTTGATCCGGATCCGGTTGCTGGATTTCTGGACGCTTCCCTCCAGCACGTACCGGACGCCAAGCTCCTCGCTCACCTGCTGGACTTTCACCGGCTTGCCCTTGTAGGAAAACGTCGAGTTCCGGGAGATGACGAACAGCGCCGGGATTTTCGACAGGGAAGTGATGATCTGTTCCGTAAATCCGTCCGCGAAATACTCCTGCTTGGGGTCACCGGCGGGGAGGACGACCGGAAATAGGTATTCCAAAGCCCCGCGGCCCCCACCAGTACCGACATCGCCAGGACGATCAGCTTGATGATATCCAGCCGCGTTTCCAGATGGGACATCAGCCACGTCTTGCCGAATGCATGGATCGATTTTTCGGGCTTCTTCAGAACGCGATAGGCACGGACCGGTTCGGCGATGTCCTGGACGCGGTGCTCTCCCAGGGATTCATATTCCGCTTTCACCCGGCCCTTCACCTGGAGATAGGCGCTTCCGGAAATGCAGATGCCCCCCGCACCCGCCAGCCCCTCCAATCGGGCGGCGGCCTGGACGCCATCGCCCAAGACCTTCCCTTCTTCCTCCGTCACTTCCCCGAGATGAATCCCGATCCGGAACGGGATTCCGCCTCCTGACGGAAGCGCTTCGTTCCGCGAACGCAGCTGTTCCTGGATGTCGATGGCGCACTGCACCGCCTCCGCCGCGCTGTCGAACATCGCGAGCAGGCTACCCCCCGGAGAGTCCACGACGCGGCCCTGGTGTTTTTCGATAAGAGAG
>JAENIX010000025.1 GCA_016844415.1 Actinomycetota bacterium
GCACAGGCACACAGGGTACATCGTGGGGGGAACATCCCCCTTCGGCACGCGCAAGCCGTTGCCTGTCTACCTGGAGGAAACGGTACTTGCGCTCCCCAAGATCTATATAAACGGAGGCAAGCGCGGATACCTCGTCGGGGTCGACCCGCGGGATGTCGCCGCGATCCTGAAGCCCATCCTGGTGCGCGTGGCGATCTGATCCCGTTTTACTTCACGATTTTCCAGGTTCCGTCCGGCTGGCGGCAGGCCGTTCCGTACGCCTGTTGCTCCTCCCCACCGATGAAAACCGTCTGCTGGTACTCCCTGCAATAGCGACCTTCCGCCGTCTGGTAGGTCCTCCTCGGAGTTACCGTTCCGTAGTGGCCGGAATCCGGATTTCGCCAGGTGGACGTCTCGTCGGCCCGGTTCCTCTCCAGGGCGTACTGGGCGGTCCGCTGCATCTCCTCCCGGTCTGCCCTGTCGAGGGATCTCCCGATCTCCCCCCCGATCAACGCCCCGGCAAGCGCCCCGATGGCGATACCGGCGCCTCGTCCACCGGAAATCCCCGATCCGATCAGAGCTCCCGACACACCGCCGATGACGGTCCCCCCGGATTCCTTCGGTCCCATGGTGCACCCCGTCACGGCCAGGGCCAGAATCAACGTTACGACGACAATACTCTTCATCCTTTGTTCCTCCTTTGGCTCTTATTCATCCGCCATGTTTTTCCATTTCTTTAGTGTACCTGCCGTATCGGGCCGCTCCGTTGCAGCGGGATCGGTGCAGGAAGGCCCGCATGGCAGCAGGAACGTTCGCGGCGTCCCCCTTCCACGTTTTGAGCACCGGGTCCTGCAGCGCCCGTCCGTAGGAAAAGCTGAGTTCCCAGGGATGCTTTCCGAGGGCGTTCATCGCGCTGAGGTGTTCGGTCGCCCGTTCGGCCGTCTGTCCCCCCGAGAGGAACACTATGCCGGGAACGGCGGCCGGAACGGTCCGGCTCAGGCAACGCACTGTGGCCGAGGCGACTTCCGCCGTGCCCGCCTGTTCCGGGCATTCCTTGCCGGGAAGCACCATGTTCGGCTTTAGCAGCATGCCCTCGAGTTCGACCCTGTGAGAAGCGAGCTCGGAAAAAACGCGGCCGAGCGTGGCGGCGGTCGCCTCCTCGCAACGCCCGATCGTGTGCGGGCCGTCCATAAGGACCTCGGGTTCGACGATCGGCACAAGCCCCGCCTCCTGGCACAGCGCGGCGTAGCGGGCAAGAGCATGCGCGTTCGCCTCGATGCAGTACGCGGTCGGAATGCCTTCGCCGATCTCGATGACCGCCCTCCACTTGGCGAAGCGGGCGCCCAGACCACGGTACTCCGCCAGGCGCTCCCGCAGACCGTCGAGCCCCTCCGTCATCTTTTCCCCCGGAAAACCGGCCAGGGGCCTGGCGCCCAGGTCCACCTTGATCCCGGGGATCATCCCCTGCCGTGAAAGCACTTCCGGGAATGGAGCGCCGTTCCGCGACTTCTGGCGGAGGGTCTCGTCGAAAAGGATCACGCCACTGATGAATTCCTGGATACCGGGAGTCGTGAACAGCAGTTCCCGGTACGAACGGCGATTCTCCTCCGTGGAAGGAAGACCGATGGTGCGGAAACGTTTCTCTATGGTGGGCGCGCTTTCGTCCGCTGCCAGGATCCCCTTCCCCGGCTCAACGAGAGACCGGGCAACGCTCTCAAGCTCTCCAGGCGCCATGTCTGCTATCCTCCCGTTCCAGCATACTGGTACAACGGTTTGGATTCCAGTCAAGGAAACAGGGTTTCAACCCGCGGCGGCGGTTCGACCCCTTCTGGAAAATCCTTCCTGCTGGTAATGTATCCATACTTCGAAAAAGGAGTCCATCCCTTGCGCGTGGCCCTGGTCAACGCGAACAGGATCAGCCCCCCGATCGCTCCCATCGGGCTGGAATACGTGGCCGAGGTTCTATACGCCTCCGGGCACACCGTGGATATCCTCGACCTGTGCTGGGAGGAGCAGCCGGAAACGGCCATCGCCGGTTTCTTCGGACGGCGGGAATTCGGGCTCGTGGGTATCTCCATCCGCAATACGGACGACTGCTCACTCTCGAGCAGGGAGTCGTTTCTACCGGGACACGCATCCTTGGCGGACTGCATCCGCAGGCATTCGGGCGCGCCGATAGTCCTGGGGGGCGTCGGCTTTTCCGTCATGCCGGAGGCGGTCCTCACGCGCTGCGGAGTCGATATCGGCATCCGGGGGGACGGCGATTTCATACTTCCGCGGCTTGCAGGCCGGCTGGAGGAAGGCAGGGAATGGGACGACCTTCCTAACCTGGTCGCCTTGCGCAAGGGGAAATGGCAAAGGAACCCCGCTTCCTTTCCTTCCCTCGACGCCCTCCCCCCGATGACCAGGCGGTGGATCGACAACGGTCGCTACTTCCGCGAAGGCGGGCAGGCCGGGATAGAGACGAAAAGGGGCTGCCCGCACCGCTGCGTCTACTGCGCCGATCCCATCGCAAAGGGGAAGACCGCCCGCCTGCGACCCCCCGGCGCGGTTGCCGACGAACTGGAGCGGCTGCTGTCCCAGGGGATCGACCACATCCACACATGCGACAGCGAGTTCAACTCGCCCGAATCGCACGCAAACGATGTCTGCGATGAAATCATCCGCCGGGGACTGGGGGAGAATCTCCGATGGTACGCCTACTGCACACCGGGTGCCTTTTCGCCGGACCTGGCGGGAAAGATGCGCCGGGCCGGCTGCCAGGGGATCAATTTCGGCGTGGACTCGGGTGACGAAGGGATGCTGCGAAGGCTCGGTCGCAATTTCGGTCCTGCCGATATTCTCGACACCGCCCGCGCCTGCAGGCAAGCGGGGATCACCGTCATGTTCGATCTTCTGCTCGGGTCCCCTGGTGAATCGAGGGAGAGCGTCGTCCGCACGATCGAGCTTGTCCGGCAGGCAAAGCCAGACCGGGCAGGGATCGCCGTCGGCGTCCGCCTTTATCCGGGGACGGAAATCGCGAGGATCGTGTCGGAAGGAGGGCGCGAAAACGGGCGCATCGGGGGCGAAGACCTTTCGGAGCCGGTATTTTTCCTGGAGCCTGATGTCGCCCCGTTCCTCTTCGATCTGCTCGACGAACTCACGCGGAACGACAGCCGGTTTCTGTTCTTCGACCCCTCGCGTCCCGCCAGCAACTACAACTACAACGCCAACAAGGTTCTCGCGGACGCCATCGGGAATGGCTTCCGCGGCGCTTATTGGGACATCCTGCGCCGGTGCGGAGGAACAAACACTGAATAATGGTTCTCCGTTAATATAGTTGTAACCGTCAGACAATATGAATTATCATTGAATTCGCTCGATAATCGTCTCTCTATCGATATCGTGGAGCGCGCCATGAAAAAAACTGCCGACCCCAAACCAAAGATCGGCGAACTGCTGATCCTTGAAAGCTTCATCACGGCAAAGCAGCTCGATGAGGCGATCGCGATCCAGAAGGCAAGCAAAACCTTTATTCCCATCGGAGAGGTCCTGGTCGGGCAGAGGCTCATCTCGCGGGGAGAACTTCAACAGGTCCTGAAGAAGTACAAGAGACGCCTCTATCTGGGCGAACTGCTGGTCGACGCCGGGTTAATGGACCATGAAACGGTCCAGAAAGCCCTCGAAGTCCAGCAGTTGGAGCGCAAGAAGCTTGGCGCGATTCTCGTCGATCACGGCTATATCACCGAGGCGAACCTCATCAACCTCCTCAGCACCCAGCTGGGCATCCCGAAGATCCTTCCCAGCCCGGGCCTTATCGACCCGGGCATTCTCAAGGGGGTCAGCAAGGCCTTCCTCTTAAAGAACGAATGTCTCCCTGTTTTCAGGGACGGCGAAGTCATCACGGTGGTCATGAGCGACCCCCTCTCGGAGGAAACCATACGGACCCTCGAGGTAGTCCTCAAGGGGAAGGTGGAGCCCGCCATCGCCAGCGCCGCGGATATCCAGACGGGCATCAAGCGCGTTTTCGACGACCTCCGGATGCTGGACATCGCCGATGACCGCGCGGCGAAAATGTATTCCGGGAAGCTTTCCATTTCCGAAGGGGGCTCTTTCGAAAACGTCGAGGATAACATAGTCGGCCTGCTCGATTTCATCATTTCCAGCGGCATCGCGGAACGCGCGACCGACATTCACATCGAGCCGCTCGACAACATGTATCGCGTGCGCTACCGCGTGGACGGAATTCTGAAGCACAAGACCGATCTGCCCATCTCCATCGGATCGACCGTTATAAACCGGATGAAAGCCATCTGCCGCATGGAGTTCGACCAGATGCGAAAGAACCAGGATGGCCGGCTCGGGGTACAGGCGTTCAACCGGAAGTATGACCTGAGGATCGCGACATATATCTCATACAACGGAGAGAGCCTCTCCATCCGCATCCTTCCCAACCAGAGCAATCTCCTTGACTTGGAGATGCTCGGCTTTTCCCCGAGCAACCTCCATATCCTGAAGCAGATACTCGCGATTCCATCCGGCATCATCATGGCCACGGGCCCGAGCGGCGCCGGGAAATCCACCACAGTCTATGCCTGCCTCCATTTCCTGAACACCATGGAAAAGAAAATCATCACCGTCGAGGATCCCATAGAATACAAGGTCGACGGCATCATACAGGGTCAAATCAACGAAAAGGGCGGACTGCACTACAAGAGTTTCCTCAAGTCCGTCCTGCGGCAGGACCCCGATCTCGTCATGATCGGCGAGATAAGGGACAAGGTTTCGGCTGAGGCCGTCATCGAGATCGCCCTTTCCGGGCAGAAGGTCATTACAACGTTCCACACGGAGGACTCCGTCGGGGCGCTTCTCCGGATGTTCGGGATCGGCGTCGAGTCGTTCCTGATCACCTCCACGATCATGGCCGTCGTCGCGCAGCGTCTCGTGCGCGTCCTATGCCCCTCATGCAAGGTAAGATACCAGCCATCCGACGAGATCCTCGCCCACTTCGACAGCATCAAGCCGATCGAAACCGATGCACACGAGTTTTATACGGCCGCCAGTTGCATCAAGTGCGATAACACGGGATTCAAGGGACGAACGTCCATAAGCGAGATCCTCGTGCTCAATGACCCGATACGCGACGCCATCCTGACCAAGACGCAGTATTCGACCATCCGGTCCATCGCCCGTGAAAGCACCGGGTTCGTTTCCCTCAAGGAGGACGGTTTCTACAAGGCCGTCAAGGGCGCAACCTCCCTCGAGGAGGTTCTTCGCGTGGCTCCATACAACGAAAGCGACGCCCTGCTCACCCGCCCATCCACCAGGATCGTGGAGCTGTGCGAACACGGATACGCGATGGCCTGACGAGGAAAGAAACACCGTGGACAAGGAAAACCGCAACTCCCCTGAGCAGGATCCGGGCTCGGGCAGCACCGACCTGGATAAGCTCCTGGAGGAGCGCGCCCGGCTCGAAGAGCTCATTCATAAGAAATTCACGCAGACCATCACGGTCATGTTCACCGACTTCAAGGGCTCCACCGCGCTCGCCGAATCCGAGGGTGACGTGACGATCCGGCTCCTGATCAAGAAGCACCACGACATGCTCTTCCCCATCATCAAGGAAAACGAGGGGGTCCTCGTAAAGACCATGGGAGACGGCACTCTCTCCTGGTTCGGCAAGGCCCAGAACGCCGTCCGCGCGGCCGTCCGCTTTCAGAAGACCCTCAAGGAATTCAACCAGGGCAGACCCCCCGGAAAGACACCCCTCCTGGTGCGCATAGGGCTCAACACGGGCATGGGGATCGTGGAGGAGAACGACATCTTCGGCGACGCGGTCAACGTCGCGTCCCGGTTCGAGTCGCTGGCCGGCCCCCGCGAGATCTACATCTCCGAGACGACATTCGAGTCGCTCGAGTCCAGGGATGAATTCCGTTGCCGCCTCGTCAAGACGACCGAGCTCAAGGGGAAGGCCGGGGTTCACAAGGTCTTCAAGGTTTTCTGGGATGATGCGGAAAGCGCGGAGGACCCGCCGCCGGGAGGCGCCGCCGAGCAGGCCGGCGGAAGGAACGCGCATGGGTATTCACCCTTCCAGAGACCCGGTTCCTCCCAGGGTACGGGGCCCCGGCTCGGGATCCCCTTCATGCCCAGGCCCTCGGTCCAGAGGAGGCAGCTGGACACGGGGAAAACCCTCGACGAGCGCGCGACGCTGGACCGCGCAACCAACGAGATCAAGTCGCTGATCGTGAGGAAAGGAGACACCTTCAGGATGTCCGGCGAGGGGTACAAGGTGCACGACGACATCATCGTCGAGCAGGGTGGACTCCTCGTTATCGAAGACGCCCAGGTTTTCTTCGCGGAGGACGCCGGGATCGTTTCAACGGGAACCTTCAGGGCGAAAAACACCCTTTTCAGCGCCATGAACCCGGTCAAGGGCTGGAGGAACGTATTGATCGACCCGCGGGACGGAAGGGTCAATCCAATCGAGGAGTGCACCTTCAGCTTCGGAAAAGGAAGAGCGTGGGGCTCCCTGCCCGCCTCATCCGAGGCGCGGAACATTCACATCAACGAATCCTTCCTGTACGGCGGCGGCCTGCTGGTACGGAATGCTTCACAGAAGACTCTCTCCGTGAACGGTTGCACGTTCCGACGCTGCTCGGCGCACGAGGGGGGCGGAATATTTCTCGTCGCATCCAGGGTCGATATCGGCAAGTCCACCTTCGACAACTGCACCGCCAGGGTTTCCGGTGGTGGGGTATTCTGCCTCGACACCTCGTCGAACCTTCGGGGGTGCACGTTTACCGGTTGCTCCGCCGACAAGGGTGGCGGCGGAATGGCCTGCCATCATTCGAGCCCCGTCGTGGAAAACTGCACTTTCGAGAAGTGCATCTCGAAATTCCTCTACGGAGGCGGCCTCCATTCCGCCAATTCGGAACCGACGGTATCCGGCTGCAGGTTCCTGCGATGCAGCGCAAGCAAGGACGGGGGGGGCCTCTATAGCGACGCCGGAAGCAGACCGAAAGTCCTTCAAACGATCTTCACCGACTGCGTCCCCAACGGAGCCAACTCGCCGGCATGGGACCCCAATTCGGGGAAGAAAGGCCGGTTCCTGTAAATCCGCGTATGTTCCTCCACGACCTGTCTTTTTCCCTTGAAATAGATGCCGCGATTGGATATGAATATCCAACACCTTGGACATTCCCATGCATGTTTTCAAGGAGAACAGATGCTCCAATTAATTGAAAAATTAGGCGGCCTGACCCTTTATCACGTCAACCAGGCCGGCAGGATGGGGGTGTTCCTCCTTTCGTCACTGTTATGCGTATTTACCCCTCCATACAAGATCTCCCCCATCATAAAGCAGATCCAAATGATCGGAACGCTATCGGTATTCGTCATTCTTTTTACCGGCGGGTTCACCGGAATGGTCATCGGACTTCAAGGTTACAACACCCTGCGACAATTCGGCGCCGAAGGCCTGTTGGGCTCGGCGGTTGCGCTGAGCCTCATCAGGGAGCTGGGCCCGGTTATGACCGCGCTCATGGTAACCGGCCGCGCCGGCTCCGCTATATGCGCCGAGATCGGCATCATGCGCATCTCGGAACAGATCGACGCGCTGGACTGCATGGCGATCGATCCCCACAAATTCATCATGGCCCCCAAGTTCGTGGCTGGAATCATTTCCCTGCCGCTGCTGACATCCCTATTCGACGTCGTGGGGATTCTCGGAGGTTACCTCGTCGCAGTGGGCCTGCTCAAGGGGAACGAGGGCTCGTATTTCGCAAGCATGTACAAGGCGGTCGGGTTCAAGGATGTCTACATGGGATTCTTGAAATCCTTCACATTCGGCCTGCTGATCACATGGATATGCTCCAGCAAAGGGTATTTCGTTCATCTGGAGCGCAAGGCGAGCTTCGGGGCCGAGGGCGTAAGCAGGGTGACGACAAGCGCGGTGGTCCTGACCTCGGTTGCGATACTGGTTTTCGACTACTTCCTGACATCGATCCTTCTATGAGCATGGTCCCTATCATACAGATGGTGAACGTCGAGAAGACGTTCGGCACCCAGAAGGTCCTGCGCGGCGTGAACCTCGCCATCATGGAGGGGAAAACCACCGTAATCGTGGGGGGAAGCGGCCAGGGGAAAAGCGTGATCATAAAGCACATGCTCGGGCTCGTGGAGCCGGACAGCGGCGAGGTCCTGATCAACGGCAAGGACATAAACAGGATCGGCAAGAAGGAGCTCTGCGACATCAGGATGCAATTCGGCGTCCTCTTCCAGAACTCGGCCCTCTTCGATTCCATGAACGTTTTCGACAACGTCGCCCTCCCCCTGCGCGAGAGAACCACCCTGTCCGAGAGCAAGATCGCGGAAATAGTCAACGACAAGCTCGAATTGATGGATGTGAAGGGGACCAACGAAAAATATCCGGCGCAGATCAGCGGAGGGATGAAGAAACGGGTCGGACTGGCCCGCGCCCTGGTGCTGAATCCTAAAATAGTCTT
>JAENIX010000213.1 GCA_016844415.1 Actinomycetota bacterium
ACCGTGGACGTTTCATTCATATCGCTGCGGCATATCCTGCCGCCCCTCCGCATGTTTCTTCTGCCGGGGGCCGAGGTCGTGGCGCTCGTGAAGCCGCAATTCGAGGCGGGAAGGGAGTGGGTCGGGAAAGGCGGGATTGTCCGGAACGAGGACAGACGGCTGGAGGCGGTCCGCGGTGTGAAGAGCTTCGCCGAGAGCCTCGGTTTTTCCGCAAAGGGAGAAGCCGACAGCCGGGTGAAAGGTGCGGGCGGGAACAGGGAAGTCTTTCTATACCTGCACTGGGGAGGGGAAAACCGTTAAGTAGAATGACCTTGACTTCCCTTAAAATGGATTGTAGTTTTCCTTATAAGGAGCAATATTTAGTATAATTTAGGTATAATTAATTCCTCTTCATCCATCGAATGCGAGGTGGAATATGAAAGCACGGGCGGCGTTACTGGCCATGGCGATATGCGCGGTAGTCCTTTCGCTCACCGGCGCCGGTTTTGCGGGGGAAAAAGCGCCTGTTCCCGCGGGTGCGGCGGAATACCCCGAGGGGCTGGTCTACACGGTCGAGGAGGGGGATACCCTGTGGGACCTTTCCGCGAAATACCTCGGGTCTCCCTGGAAGTGGCAGGAAATCTGGGAGCTGAACCGGTTCGTTACCAATCCCCATTACATCTACCCGGGGATAAGACTTGTCGTCTTCCCGCCTCCCGCAACCGAGATAACGATGATGTCAGGCGATATTCCGACGTCGCCGGCCGCGGAAGAGGATCTTGCGAAAAAGGAAGCGAAGACGCAGGCGGCGCCGCTTCCGGCGGTCAAGCCTCCGACGCTCGAAATATCCCCGTCGGAGTACGTCCGCGCGGGTGAATTCATGAAAGAGGCGCCGCAAGGGATCGGACGCATCATTGGAGGCGAGGAGCCGAAAGTGGCTTTCTCGGAAGGCGACATGGTGTTTCTCCAGCTGGGCAAGGAAATACCGGTCGGGCAGCTTCTTGGTGTTTACCGTGTCCGCGGGCCGGTTTCCGCACCGGGCGGAGGTTCGATTACCGGATACGTCAGGTACCTCGTGGGGCTGATCCAGGCGAAAGGGAAGCGGAACGGAGAAGCGATCGGGATAGTCCGAACCTCCTTCGAGGACCTGGGACGCCAGGACCAGATCCGGGAGGAGATACCCGCCTACGCTCCTGTCGTCCTGTCCCCCGGCAAGGCCGGGAAGGTAGATGCATTGGTGATCTCGGGGCAGTGGGAAAACGAGGAACAGGCCCCCGGGCAGTTCATATTCCTGGATCGCGGCAAGGCTTCCGGCGTCGCCGCGGGTGATATGTTCCGGCTTTTGGACGAAGGAGACCGTGCACAGGACGGCATCGCCGATAAAAGGACCGGCGTTTTCGTCGAGGTGGGTCAGGCGGTGGTGGTCCGCGTTTCGGCGGATTTCTCGACTGCGTACATTACAAATAGCTCCCGGTCTTTTCCCGCGGGGATCAAGGCGGTTCGCGGGGGAGAAGCGGGGAAGTAGGGGAGCGGCACGCCTTTTGATCGGGAAGGGATCAGAGAAGATGAAACCGGTCCCGATCATATGACTGACGAACCAGCCCCGATAGACGTCCTTCTGCGGCTCAGCGCGGTGGAAGGGATCACGGCCCGCCATCTTCACCTGTTGCGGTCCGCCGGCATGGCACCGGCCTTTCCGGGGATGGAGGAGGATTACGGCGACGGCATTCTCCCGAAAGCGGTACGCGCACTGTCTTCCGCGGATGCGGGGGAAAAAGCCGGCCGGATAAGGGATGCATGCGCGAAATCCGGGGTTCGCATCATTCCCCTTGGTTCGGATGAATACCCTCCCATGTTGCGCTGCATTTCGGATGCTCCTTTGGTCTTGTACCTCGCTGGGGGAGACCCGGCGTGGGAAAACTCCGTGGCCGTCGTCGGAAGCCGCGCCGCCACGGCGCCTGCGCGCGAGTTCGCCGGCCTGCTTGCGGCGGACCTCGCGTCCGCCGGGTGGACCGTCGTGAGCGGCATGGCGCGCGGGATAGACGCTGCCGCCCATGAGGGGGCTTTGCGGTCCGGCGGAACGACCCTGGCTGTTCTGGGATGCGGTATCGACGTCGTGTATCCTCCGGAGGCCCACGATCTTCACGGGCGGATCCTGCGGTGCGGATGCCTTCTTTCGGAGTATCCTCCCGGCGCGATTCCGTTGCCGTGGCGTTTCCCCGCGAGGAACCGGATCATAAGCGGAGTCTGCCGGGGTGTAGTGGTCGTCGAGGCGGCCGCCCGAAGCGGCGCCCTGATCACCGCCCGCCATGCGCTTGACCAGGGCAGGGAGGTGATGGCGGTCCCGGGGAATCCCCTTTTCCCCCACACGGCCGGAAGCAACCGGCTGATACGGGAAGGCGCGACTCCAGTCACCGGGGCAGAAGACGTGATGGCGGCGATCGGCGGGGCCCGCCCGTCTCCGCCCGTAGGTGCAAGGGAGAGAAAAATCCTCGAGTGCCTTGCAAAGCCGCGCCGGGTCGACGAAATCGCGGTAGCGCTTGACATCACGGTACAGAAGCTGCTTCCCTGCCTACTGGAAATGGAACTCGGGAAATTGCTTGAAAGAAGTGCGGGGGATTATTATAAGAAGTTGTCCGGAACACCGGGAGGAATCTCCCGTAAGTGAAGATGGAGGATGAATGGCCAAGTCGCTAGTCGTCGTCGAGTCTCCAGCAAAGGCCAAGACGATACAGAAGATATTGGGCAAGGGGTACAAGGTTCTCTTTTCCATGGGGCACGTAATGGACCTGCCCAAGAGCCGCCTCGGGGTGGATATCGAGAACGGTTTCACGCCCAAGTACATCGTGATCAAGGATCGCAAGAAGGTGTTGGGGGATATTCTTGAGGCGTCCCGATCCGTGAAAACGGTATACCTCGCTCCCGACCCGGACCGGGAGGGAGAGGCGATCGCCTG
>JAENIX010000214.1 GCA_016844415.1 Actinomycetota bacterium
GGAAAAATATCCCCCGCCTAAGGGAAAGAAGCCGTGAGCCGGGATCTTTCCGCCCTGATCACCATCGGCAAGCGCGCATTCGAGGAAAAGGACTTCTTCCGGGCGGAAAAGCTGCTGCGGGAGGCGATAGCGGGAGGGGCGGACTACGCCGACATCCACTACGTCCTTGGCCTGATCTACCATCAATGGGGAAAGCTCACGCAGGCAGTCGAGCATTTCGAGAAGTCGCTCGGGCTGAATCCGGAATACATCGAGGTCCTGCTTTCCCTGTCAATAACGCTTAACGACATGGGCAGGTACGATGAGGCGAAGATCGTCTACCAGCGCGCAAGCGATTCGCTCGCCCGCGCGGGCGAGCCGGCGAAAGGAAGCCTCTTCAGGGGAAAGATCGCCAACCTGCACGCGGAGCTGGGAGAGCTCTATCTCGCGCTGAGGCAGTACGACGACGCCATACGGGAATACCGGAAAGCCCTCGCGGTGGCACCCGAATATCCAGACCTGCGCATCCGCATGGCCATCGCGCTGCGCGAAGCGGGGAGGATGCCGGAGGGGCTGGAGGAAGTGAGGCGGGTCCTCGCGAGCCATCCCGGTAACATACAGGCGATGATCCAGCAGGGGATTTTCCTGTACCTGTCAGGAGAGAAGCCAGACGCCCGCAACGCCTGGGAAGAAGCGCTCTACCGGGACCCCACGAACAAGCTCGTCCAGCTCTACCTCAACACGCTCGACCGGGAGATCGTCGCCCCGTAACACTCCCTCTCATCACATCGCAGTCACGCCCCAATAACATGCCCGGAAAGCGCACAACACCGCGGGGCGGTACGGCTGCGCCGGATATCCCCGCAGCACAAGCTCCTCCCGGGCATTATGAACATCGTTTTACGGATGGAGTTATTTGACCCAGGTCGCGAGCGTCGCAAGCGCCGCCGGGAGCCCGGCGGTGTTCGACCCGCCCGCCTGCGCCATGTCCTTGCGTCCGCCGCCTCCGCCGCCCACGAGCGCCGCCGCCTTCTTGACGATATCGTTGGCGGAATAAGACGATGTCAGATCCTCGGTCACTCCCGCGATGAGATGGCACCGTTCTTCCTGGACGCTCCCGAGCAGGAGAATCCCGCTTTTCAGCTTCCCCTTTATCCGGTCGGCCAGCTCCCGGAGGACGGCCGCATCCATCGGCTCGACCTCGGCCGCCACCAGGGTCAGCGCCCCGGCCTTCACCGCCTTTCCCATGACCTCGCCGACGAGGTCCTTCGACGCCCTGCGCTTCGATTCCTGGAGATCCTTTTCGAGAGTCTTGATCTGGGCGAACAGCTTCCGCACACGCTCCGGGGCGTCGGACGGGGAAACCTTGAGGTCGCGGGCGATCGCGTGCAGAAGACCCGCCTCGTCACGAAGATCGCGCAGCGCCGCCATCCCCGTGAGCGCCTCGATACGCCTTATCCCCGCGGCAAGCGCGCCTTCCGAGACGACGCGGAGGAGGCCGATCTCCGCCGTGTTGCGGACGTGGGTGCCTCCGCAGAGCTCCCGGCTCACCCCGGTGACGCTGACCATCCGAACGATGTCGCTGTACTTCTCCCCGAAGAAGGCCATCGCCCCCGCGGCGATCGCCTTTTCGTAAGGCATGAATTCCCACGCGACCGGACGGGCCGCGAAGACCGCATCGTTGACGAAATCCTCCACCTGGCTCAGCGCCTCGGCGGAAACCGATTCGAAATGCGAGAAGTCGAACCGGAGTTTGTCCGGCCCCACGTAAGAGCCCGCCTGCTTGACATGGGAACCCAGCACATTGCGGAGGCCCGCCTGGAGAAGGTGCGTCGCCGTGTGGTTGGCCTGGGTCCGCCGCCGGACCTCCTCCTCGACAGCCAGATCGACGGCCTGCCCCTCCCCCACTGATCCTTCCGTCACTTTCGCGCGGTGAACGACGATGTCGGCGGATGGCTTCCGCGTGGAGGTCACCTGGATCCGGAATCCCTTCCCGGCCCCGGTTCCGACGTCGCCGGCCTGCCCTCCCGACTCCCCGTAAAAGGGTGTGACGTCGGTCACGAGATCGATCTCCTCCCCCGCCGCCGCACGCGCGACACGCTCTCCGTCGCGGAACAGGGCAACCACTTTCGCGGCAGCTTCCGTCCTGTCGTACCCTACGAAATCAACGGAGATCCCGCAGCCGGCAAGGATAACCGCGGCGGCGTCCGACGCGGCGGCTTCCCCTCCCTTCCAGGAAACCCTGGACTGGGCCCGCTGCTTTTCCATTTCCCTCTCGAACCCGTCCGTGTCGAGGGTAACGCTCCGCTCGCGGCAGAGGTCCGCGGTGAGATCCACGGGAAACCCGAAGGTGTCGTAGAGTTTGAACGCCACATCGCCCGCGAAAACGGCGCCCCCTGCCTTGCCGATTCGCGCGAATTCGTCCTCGACCATCCGCAGGCCGGCGTCGAGCGTTTCCAGAAACCGCTTCTCCTCGTGAAGCGCGACCGTGTCGATGAAGGAGGCGCTTTTGCCCAGCTCCGGGTATGCCCGATGGAACTCCTTCACGACGACTGCGGCGACCCGGTGGAGAAACGGTCCGTCGAAACCGAGCTTCTTCCCGTGCCGCAACGCCCGCCGCATGATCCGCCGCAGAACGTACCCGCGACCCTCGTTGGAAGGGAGAATGCCGTCGGCGATCAGGAACGCGGTCGCGCGCGCGTGGTCTGCGATCACCCGCATCGCCGCATCCGTCGCCTTCGACCGCCCCTGCGGAACTTCGCTGAGCCTGGAGACCTCGGCCAGGATCGGCCGGAAAAGGTCGGTCTCGTAGTTGCTGTTAACCCCCTGGGACACGGCGGCCAGCCGCTCCAGGCCCATTCCGGTGTCGATGCTGGGCCTGGGCAGAGGTGTCTTCTTTCCGCTCTC